>JABABO010000222.1 GCA_014238195.1 Kordiimonadaceae bacterium
GCTTCATCAAACACAAGCCCTGAAAGCAAACTAGCGGCGCGGGCCTTGGCTGAATGTGCACCGATATCGGCAAGGCGCGTGTGCACCTCGGCAATGCGTAAGGGGTCAGCAGTGGTTTCAGATTCGGCTGTAAGGGCTGTCAGTTCATGGTTTGACAGTAAAACAGTTTGTAATAGGCTTTCAGGGCCATCAGGTGCTTCTTGTCCCACATGACCGATGCGCACACCAGGGCGGATTTTAATGGCGCCACTTTCGGCGGTTATCTCCCCTAAAATCATTTTTAACAAGGTTGATTTTCCAGCGCCGTTCGCACCGACAAGGCCAACTTTACGCCCAGGGGGAATGGCGACAGTGGCTTGATCGAATAATATGCGGTCGCCTAAGCGGTAGGTGATATCTGTAATATGCAACATGGGTCAAGCGCCTATCATATTGAAGCAGCGCTGACAACAAATGTTGTTTTCACGCTCACTTAATTTCTGGGCTTGGCTTTCCTCGAATTTCCCGCTATAAGGCGCCCGAATCTATAGTATATAGCGAGACCAATGAATAATGATTTCATTATTTATTGATAAGTCGAACCGACACAAAGACTTATAGCCAAATGAGGTGATCAATATTCACCGCAATTGGCTATAGTAGGCCGACAAGGGCCATTTAAGGAATATCATCATGGCTCTAGAGCAAACATTCTCGATCATTAAACCTGATGCGACCAAGCGTAACTTAACGGGTGCTATTAATGCGATCTTCGAAAAAGCAAATCTGCGGATCATAGCGCAAAAGCGTATTCAAATGACCGTTGCACAGGCTGAAACATTTTACGCAGTTCATGCTGAACGCCCATTTTTTGGTGAATTGGTTGAATTTATGACATCTGCCCCTGTTGTCGTTCAAGTGCTGGAAGGCGAAAATGCTGTTGCTGCGCACCGTGAAGTGATGGGTGCAACAAATCCAGCAGAAGCTGCTGAAGGCACTGTGCGTAAGGCTTTTGCCTTGTCAATCGGTGAAAATTCGGTCCACGGTTCAGATAGCGCAGAAAACGCAGCTATTGAAATTGCGCAGTTCTTTTCTGGTAACGAAATTGTTGGCTAGGATAAATTGCTAGGTTTTGGGCTTATAAGCCCTTTGCTGGGGATCATTGTTGGGTCCCCAAAAATCACTTTATTGCCTGACACCCTGACCGCCCCCGTCGCTATATAGCGCACTGCTTCGGGGTAAATTTTATGTTCATACCCTTGAATACGAGTTGCTAATGTTTCTGGGGTATCGTCTTGCGCAATGGGTACAGCGGCTTGCATAATGATCGGGCCGTTATCCATTTCTGGACGTACATAATGGATTGTACAGCCAGCAAACCGTACCCCGTCTTCAAGCGCACGCACATATGTGTTTAGCCCCTTATATGAAGGCAGCAGAGACGGGTGAATGTTGATCATTCTGTCTTTCCAGCGATTGACAAAATCCGTACCAAGCAAGCGCATAAACCCAGCAAGACAGACAAGCTGCACGCCATGATCCTTTAGTATATTATGCACAGTATCTTCAAAATCAGTGCGGTTATCAAAAGTTTTATGATCAACCATAATTGCGGGTAGGCCTGCACTTTCTGCGCGTTCCAGCCCAAAAGCATCAGGCCGATTTGAAACGACGATGGTGATTTCGGCGGGGTAGTCAGGGTTTTCGCAAGCATCTATAAGCGTTTGCAGGTTACTGCCATTGCCTGAAATCATCACGCCAAGTTTTAATCTACGCATAACATTGTCCCAGTTGTGGTTCTTGTTGGTATTAAAATACTAGTCTATTTCTGTTATAGTAGACCAATTTCGATCACTGCCCCAAGTGCCTTTTAAGCCAGTCACGCGGCATTTAGGCTTGCCTTCGCCAGTAACAATGCGGCCAATTTCATAAACGCGTTCGCCGTGATCGCTGAGAATTTTTTTAGCAGACTGTGTGTCTTCAGCACGAACAACGACAACCATACCAATGCCGCAATTAAATGTGCGGGCCATTTCACGGGGGGTAATACTGCCTTGTTCGCGCAGCCAATTAAAAACACAGGGCAAGGACCATGTGCCAGTATCAATCTCAGCTAGGGTGTCATTGGGCATAACACGGGGAATATTTTCCAGAAACCCACCACCTGTAATGTGGCTAAAGGCTTTGGCGTAGCCTGCTTTATGGACGGCAAGACAGCTTTTTACATATATCTTTGTGGGCGCGAGCAGGGCTTGTCCTAATGTTTGGTTAGCTGGGCCATCTTGAAACCCTGAAATTTGGCTGTAATCATGGCCTTTATCGTTAACAAGGCGGCGAATCAGCGAATAACCATTAGAATGGGTGCCACTGCTGGCCAGACCAAGAAGGATATCACCAGGCGCAACATTCGTACCGCTTAGCAGCGTACCTCGTTCAGCCGCCCCAACGCTAAAGCCTGCGAGGTCATAATCATCACCCTTATACATGCCAGGCATTTCAGCGGTTTCCCCGCCGATGAGAGCGCAGCCCGCTTGGCGGCAGCCTTGCGCTATCCCTGCTACAACATCGGTCATTTGTTCAACGTCAAGATGACCCGTCGCCATGTAGTCAAGAAATAGAAGTGGTTCAGCGCCTTGCACGACTAAGTCGTTCACACACATAGCCACCAGATCAATGCCCACAGTGTCATGGATGCCAGCATCAATGGCGACTTTCAATTTTGTGCCAACACCATCATTCGCGGCGACAAGGATTGGATCGATAAAACCCGCTGCTTTTAAGTCAAACAAGCCACCAAACCCACCAAGGTCAGCATCAGCACCGCTACGCTTTGTGCTGGCGGCTAGTGGTTTAATGTTCTGGACAAGTGCTTCGCCTGCGTCAATATCTACGCCAGCTTGCTTGTATGTGTAAGAGCGATCTTGATCAGTCACAGTTATTTCCAGCAGTTAATGTTTTTCTGAGTAAAATATTCGCTGACATTAGCTTACTCATTACCAAAACGCGACAGGAAAAATTCACTAGAATCTCTAGCACTTGTTATTTATTGAGTGTCATGATTTTGGCATGATTAATGGCTATTTACGCATAATGATGAATCAGTGTGGCTTAAAAAAGCTCTTGGGTTATAGTGTGCTGTGGCCTACAGGATAGCTAAAACGCTCCTATAAATAGGATAATGGCTTGAGTATATGATTGGTGTTAAAGAAATATCATCTGGACCGACACGGCAGGCTTTGTTGCAAATTGTGTTTGGGCTTGTCGTACCCTTCTTGCTTTTACGCGGGGATACAGCACTTGCTAATGAGTATGGGGAGAGCGCATCAGAGCGATTATTTGCTATTCAAAATATACAAGTTGATCAAACTGCGCGCAGTTCAGCCAGCGCTCAAACGAATGCATTAGAAGAAGCAGAGCGTATTGCTTACGATAAAATCCTGAGTAAATTAACTCAGTTCGAGCATCGGGACCGTCTGCCAGCCTTATCCCGTTCAGAATTGCAAGAGTTAATTTTAGGCATTGAGGTTGTGGAGGAGCAGGCCTCAACAAGGCGATACCGCGCCACCCTAAATATAAGGTTTGAACCATCAGTATTTAGCTTATTTCTTGCCCGTCATGATGTACCGCATGTGTTAAGTGCTGGTAGCGGTATCTTAGTGTTACACAGTCATATCCGCGGCCTAGAACGGGTGATGTGGAAAAGTGATAGGACTGTGCAACAGGCTAGGGATCAAGTCGATTGGTTGAACCGCATTCGCAGTTATCACTTTCCACGGGGGCTTATGCACGAGCGTTTCATAGCGACCCCACAAAATCTGATGGCACTTTCTGCTGAAAAAGCCATGAGTTTTGGCCGTCCCTATCAACTTGATAGCGTGTTATTGATCGAAACATCATGGAATGGTCATTTAAGCTATTCTTATCGCTTAGATGGACAACCGCAAGTGAATACAGGGTTTATCACATCCGAAAATAACACACCTGACACCGAGGTAGCGGCATTGACTTTGGCTTACGGGCAAATTATTAGCGATATTGAACAATCTTGGCGCAAGCAATTGATTGTTGATACGGGTACAGGCGGTGAAATCACAGTCGTTGTGCGCAGTGAATCGCTGCTTCAATTCGCCGAAATTATGAAACGTATCGAAGATGTCAATTTAATCAGGAATAAACGGATCGGTAGGATTGCCCTACCAAGCAGTGATATTTCATTGGAATATACGGGCAGTTTAGACCAGCTTCGCATTGGATTGGATTTTGCAGGTCTAGCTATGGTACCATTTGGTGATAAGTACTTATTGCAATTAAAAGACTAGCCAATGTGTTCTTTTCCACGATTTAGGCATAGGGTTTAAAAGGATATATGATGACAAAATGGATATGGGTCGGCACGGCTGCTGTATTATTTGGTTTCCTTTATCTAACGAAGGCCATATTGCTGCCATTTTTAATGGGGCTTGCAATAGCTTATTTTCTTGATCCTGTAACAGATAAGTTGGAAGAGCGTGGCCTATCGCGTGGTTTATCCACAAGTTTGGTTTTGGTCTTATTTTTTACATTGATCATTGGGGTTTTACTGGCATTTTGGCCCGTTTTACAGTCACAGGTCACTTCTGTGGCTGTAACACTTCCGAAAACACTCGCCAATTTGCGACCATGGTTGAACGACTTGATGATTTCACTGAGCCAAAATTTTGGCATTGATTTCGGTGGTGATTTAAACAGTGTGCTTGCATCCGTTTCAGAAGACGCTTTAGCACGGGCGCAGTCTGCTGCGACCTCGGCTTTAAAAGGCGGGCTTGCTTTTTTCAATTTATTGACTTTATTGCTGATTTCGCCAGTTGTTGCTTTTTATCTTTTGCGGGATTGGGATTTGATTATAGCTAAAATCGATGGCTGGTTACCACCAGCTCAAGCATCTACAATACGCACAGAAATGGGCAAGGTTGATACTGTCCTTGCTGGTTTTGTGCGCGGGCAATTGCTCGTTAGCCTTAGTATGGGGGTTTTATACGGCATTGGATGGTCTTTAGTGGGGCTTGATTTTGGTGTTGTACTTGGTGTCCTTGCGGGTGTTATGGCCTTTGTGCCATTTGTTGGGGCGCTTTTTGCCGCTGTTGTTGCTGTGATTATTGCCATTGGGCAATGGGGCTTTGATCCAGCCCATATTGGCATGGTGGTGGGTGTTTTTGTTGTGGTGCAAATTATCGAAGGGGCTTTTTTAACGCCGCGACTTGTTGGCACACGTGTGGGCTTACACCCTGTGTGGGTTTTATTTGCAGTGTTTGCTGGCGGCGAAGTGATGGGATTTGTTGGTGTTTTGATAGCAGTGCCCGCTGCGGCTGCACTGGCTGTATTGGTTCGCTTTTTAATCAGTCGTTATCTGGATCACTATGACATCACCCCTGTTTTGCCTGATACCATTTCTATTGATCCTGATACCATTTCTATTGATAATGAGTCTAAGTCCGATATCGCTGATAAACGATCTGCGGGTATTGAAGGTAGCGATGAGCAAAAATAACTCGCAAATCCCTTTTAACCTTGGTCATAAGCCAAGTTTTGAGCGTGTTGATTTCATCGTGTCAACGTCCAATCAAGCGGCAACGATGATGATTGATCGATGGCCTGATTGGCCTTTGCATGTCGCTGCCCTCATAGGGCCACCTGGTTCTGGAAAAACGCATTTGATGCAGTCTTGGTTAAAACAAACCAAGGGTACGATCTTTAATAAGGGCATGAATATTGGGGAGATCAGTTCAGGTATAGCTGTTGCGGTCGATAACTGCGATAGTGGTCAGATCAGCGACGAAGACCTTTTTCATTTATATAATTGGCAAAAAGAAAAACGGGGCAGCTTGCTTTTACTAGCTAGGTCTGTCCCAAATCATTGGGGTGTTGAGTTACCAGACTTGGCTTCAAGGCTTGCGACAATACCTGTCAGTGAAATCGCCGCCCCAGATGATATGTTGCTTCATGCTGTTTTGATAAAACTATTTAGTGATAGGCAGCTTTTAATAGATATAAATATAATAAATTATATTGTTGCGCGTATGGAGCGTTCCTTTGATGTGGCAGTTCAGATTGTCACCAAGCTGGATAACAAAGCGCTTGTTGATAAACGGGCCATAACCATCCCGCTGGCGCGGGACTGTTTACTAGAATTAGGCAAGGCTGGACTTTAAGGACGTGATTAGCTGTAAATCTTTGTGTCGGTGCGACTTGTCCCCAAGGGCTCAGGGAATAATAATACCATTATTCATTGGTCTCGCTATATTATGGCTTATCAGCTTTGATTTTGTAGGGTAGGCTATAATAGTATTAAAAGGCTTATATAATGGAAAAACATCCAGAAAATTCAGGACAAGACATGGGTGAGCTACCTTCTATCCAGGCTATGTTGCTCGATATGCCATCAGATGAGAAATACCTTAACCGCGAACTAAGTTGGTTACAGTTCAATATGCGGGTATTGGAGGAAGCTGAAAACTTAAGACATCCTTTATTAGAACGTCTGCGCTTTCTTTCGATATCTGGTAATAATCTTGATGAATTTTATATGGTCCGTATCGCAGGCCTTAAAGGTCAAGCGGAGCACGGTACATCGGTGACCAGTGCAGATGGTCGAACGCCAGAGCAGCAATTATCAGCGGCAAATGAGCTTGCGGAACAATTGATGAGCAAACAACAGCTTGTTTGGGCTGGTCTGAGGTTGGAACTAGAAGAATCTGGCATTCAACTTCTGCGCAGGGATGCTTTTTCAGCCGAGGAGCAAAACTGGATCGAAGAGTATTTTCTTAGTAATATACTACCAGTTTTAACCCCGATTGCCGTTGATCCCGCACACCCATTTCCTTTTATTCAAAATCATGGTTTCACCATGGCTTTATCATTATCGCGCAATAACGATGGCTATGAAATGATTGCGCTATTACCTGTGCCGTCTCATGTCAAACGGTTTATTCGCTTACCAGGTGATGGCTGTAAATTCGTCAGCCTAGAATTATTGCTTGAAACTTTTATTGATCAATTGTTTCCAGGATACACTTTACTGGGTAACGGGGTTTTTCGCATCTTGCGTGACAGTGATATGGAAATCGAAGATGAAGCCGAAGATTTAGTCCGCACGTTTGAAACGGCACTAAAACGCCGTCGCCGTGGTCGTGTCATTCGCTTGAAAGTGGATAGTGACATGCCAGAAAGTTTGTGCTCGCTGGTTATTGATCGCTTGAAAGCCGATAAAGGGACAGTCGTCCTTGTGGATGGTATTATTGGTATCAATGAACTGTCTCAGCTTATTGTTGATGATTTCCCAGAATTGAAATTTAAGCCCTATAACCCGCGTATGCCAGAAAGGGTAAAAGATTTTGGTGGTGACATATTCAAAGCGATAGCCGCCAAGGATTTTGTCGTACATCACCCTTACGAATCCTTTGAAGTCGTGCATCAGTTTGTTCGTCAAGCAGCGGGGGATCCAGACGTTGTGGCGATTAAACAAACCCTGTACCGTGCTGGTGCGCAGTCGCAAATTGTCCGTGCACTGATTGAAGCATCAGAAGCAGGGAAGGCGGTAACGGCAGTTGTTGAATTGAAAGCCCGCTTTGACGAGGAACAAAACATTAAATGGGCGCGGGACTTAGAACGCGCAGGTGTGCATGTCGTTTATGGTTTTATTACGCTAAAAACTCATGCAAAACTTTCTATGGTTGTGCGCCGCGAAGGGGGAAGGTTGCGGTCGTATACTCATTTTGGTACGGGCAATTATCACCCAATTACCACAAAAATTTATACGGATTTATCATTTTTTACAGCTGACCCTGTGTTGGCACAGGATGCAAACAAGATATTTAATTATCTAACGGGTTATGTTGAACCTGTAGGTATGGAAAAATTAGTCATGTCGCCCATGAATATGCGCGATAAATTGTTAGAAATGATTGATGCTGAGATCAAACATGCGGAAGCGGGTCGGGCTGGGGCAATTTGGGCCAAGCTAAATGCTTTGCTAGATCGTCATATCATTGATAAGCTTTATGAGGCATCCATAGCTGGTGTGCAGATTGACCTTGTTATTCGCGGAATTTGTACCCTGCGCCCTGGTGTCAAAGGGCTAAGTGACAACATTCGCGTAAAATCAATTGTTGGCAGGTTTTTAGAACACGCCCGTATTTGCTGTTTTGGTAATGGTCGCTGTTTACCATCAGCTGAGGCTAAAGTTTTTATCTCTAGCGCTGACTGGATGCCCCGTAATCTATCGCGCCGCGTTGAAACTTTGGTGCCTATCGAAAACCCAACGGTCCATAATCAAATTATGGGGCAGGTTATGGCAGCGAATTTGATGGATAATGCCCAAAGTTGGAGGATGCTGCCAGATGGTCAGTATGAACGCTTAGTGCCTGATAAAGGTGAAAAAACATTCGTCGCTCACCATTATTTCCGTTATAACCCTTCTATGTCAGGGCGTGGAACCGCGCTTGACGCTGATAACCCTGTCTCGCCCTTAATGCACATTGTAGAATAACGAGTTTAATCATATGTCCGCACTTGATTTAGCAACACATAACAGCATGAAAAATTATGTCGCCGTTATTGATATTGGTTCTAACTCGGTTAGGTTAGTGGTATATTCAGGGATTGAACGTGTACCGGATACCGTATTCAATGAAAAAGTTTTATGCGGGCTTGGTGCTGCTATCGGTGATACTGGAGGCATGGGAAAGCCTGAAATGGATCATGCGGTTATGACGCTTAAGCGTTACCGTGTGCTTTGCGCACAAATGGGGGTTAGTGATATTCAAGTTGTTGCAACGGCTGCGGTGCGCGATGCAAAAAACGGCACTGCCTTCGTCACGCAAGTAAAAAATACTGCGGGCTTTGACATCCGTGTCATTGACGGATCGGAAGAAGGCCGATTATCTGCGCTTGGTGTCATATCTGGTGAACCAAGCGCAACAGGTATTATGGGGGACTTGGGGGGTGGGTCTTTGGAGCTGTCTTATGTTCATGATCATGGGGTTTTTGAGCGAGTTTCTTTGCCGATGGGGCCTTTGCGGTTGATTAGTCGGTTCGGTAAAGACCAAAAAGCTATGAAGCACCATATTCGCCAAGAGCTATCTCAAATTGACTGGCTTCAAAAAGCCAAGGGGAAGCAGCTATATCTTGTTGGCGGTGCTTGGCGGAACATTGCTAAGTTAATGATGCACGAGAAGGCGGCACCGTTACCGATATTACATGGGTTTAAAGCACGACATAATGAAATGAGCAGTTATTGCAGCCGTATTTCCCGACTACGCCCGAAAGATTTACCCAATACAAATCTTGTTCCCTCTAGGCGGCGGAATGTTTTGCCTGTTGCTGCACTTATTTTACGTGAAACGATTAAAGCTTTAGGTGTAAAGCAGACGGTGGTTTCATCTTACGGATTGCGGGAAGGATTAATCTACGACCAATTGCCAGAAGCACAGCAAAAATGGGACCCATTTCTGTATAGCTGCCGTATGATGTCGCTGGAAAGATGTCGTTTTACCGAGCATGCCGAGTTGATATACAATTGGACACGGCCCTTGTTTACTAAGTCTGCACCGCGAGATAATGATGCACAGCATCGCTTGCATATGGCGGTTTGCTTGTTGTCGGATATTGCTTGGCGCGGGCACCCTGATTACCGCGCTGTAAAAGCAGTGGAGGCCGTATTACATGGCTATTTTGTGGGCATCAGTCATAAGGGAAGGGCTTTTTTGGCTGTGGCAATGAATGGAGCTTATGGTGCACCTTTCGATGCACCATACGTAAGCAAAGTGCTACAATTGCTGTCAGTTTCACAAATTATGGAAGCTCGTGTTTTGGGGGCTTGTCTGCGGTTAGCGCAGCGTTTGTCAGGGGGCGCAACATCGGGACTAGAAGACAGCAGATTGCGCAAGACACAGACATCCTTATATCTAGAATTATCCAGTGATAAGAAAGATTTAGCGAACGATATCGTTGAAAGCAGACTGCGCCAATTAGTGCAATTGTTAGGCCGCCGCGCAAAAATTAAGTTTGTAGAAGAGCTTTCAGAAAAGTGATTTTAGAACAATGAAATAAAAGGGTAAGATTTTACAAATTCACTTTATTCTGTGGTTTCATCGTCTTCAAGTTCCACAACGTCAATGCCACCATTACTGGCGGTTAGGGCAAGATTGCCTTGCATTAATTTTAAAGCATCTTTCCCAAATATGTCATAGCGCCAGCCCGTCATACAACGAAAATCTGCTTTGCTTGGCTCGGCTGCCCATGCTTCAAGCTCTTGGGTGTTTGCTATTAAGCGGGGTGCGACTTTGTGTTGTTGGCATCTTATTTTCAAGAGCACTTTAAGCAAATCAGCCATTGGCGGTGTTGCTGGGCGCGGTTTGGCGCGTTCAATTTGTGGTAAGCTGCTTTCAGGTGCTTCTAATCCTTGGGTGATAGCTTCCATCAAGGAACGACCTGCCCTAGACCTGCCAAACCCTTTAGGCAGGCCGCGCACTTTATCTAAATAATCAGGCTTTTGGGGGGGATGGGCAGCAATTTCAAGAAGCACCTCATCCTTTGCGACTCGTCCCCGCGGTAGGTCACGCTCAATAGCTTGGCTTTCTCGCCAAGCAGCAATTGATCGTAAAATTCCAAGAAATCGGGGCTTGTTTGTCCGTACTTTCAATCGTTGCCACGCTTCATCAGGTTCCACAAAATACAGCCTTTCATCAAGAATGCCTGCCATTTCTTCACTGACCCAACTGGTGCGGTCTGTCGCTTCTAATTCCTGCATTAAGGAACGATATACATCGCGTAAATGGGTAACATCACCAATGGCATATTTAAGCTGGGTATCACTTAAGGGACGCTGAGACCAATCTGTATAGCGGGCTGACTTATCTAGGCTGGAGTTGGTGATTTTTGTCACAAGGGTTTCATACCCAGCCGAATCGCCAAAACCGCAAACCATAGCTGCAATTTGCGTGTCAAATATTGGGGTAGGGAGCTTGCCCATCAATTGGTAGAAAATTTCAATATCTTGTCGGCAGGCATGTAAAACTTTTAGTACGTTATGATTTTCTAAAAGATCAAGAAAAGGGCGCAAGTCAATGCCATCTGCCAGTGGATCAATAGCGTAAGCCCCTTCATTATTGGCTACCTGAATAAGGCATAACTTAGAATAATAGGAATTTTCACGTAGAAATTCAGTATCAACAGTAATGAATTCAGACTCTTTTAGTAAGTCACAAAGACGCCAAAGTTCGTCCGTAGTCGTGATAGGCTGCATATATTTTACCATTTGTTATTTATTACTTGTTTACACAGTTATAAAGGTCACGTCACGCATTCTCTTATTCTTTGTATGCTTATTTTTCGGGGCAGACGACACCAGACTTGACAATCGTTGAATTTCATGCGCTTTTCCGCCAGAAACTTTTAGTTTGAGATTAAGAAACTTTTAGTTTGAGATTAAGAAATTTTTAGTTTGGAACGAGTGGTTTCTGGCAAGCGAACAATCAATAATAACGCAAATAAGGGCTTTTTGCACGATGCACCTATATCGCACACACCTTTGTAATGCACTCCGCAAATCTGATGTGGGGTCAATGATTAAACTTTCTGGCTGGGTTCACCGCAAGCGTGACCACGGCGGTGTACTTTTTATTGACTTGCGTGATAATTATGGCATCACACAATTGGTACTGGATAGTGATAGCGCAGCTTTTGAGGCCGCTGATCATGTCCGTGCTGAAAGTGTGATTACAATTGATGGCCGTGTTATGGCACGGTCAAACGACACTATTAATACCGATATGCCAACGGGTGATATCGAGGTTTACGTCACAGCGATGGATTTGCAATCAGCAGCGGGTGATTTACCTATGCCGGTTTTTGGGGATACAGAATACCCTGAAGATATTCGCTTAAAGTATCGTTTTCTTGATTTACGCCGCGAACGTATCCATAAAAATATCTTACTGCGTTCGGGTGTGATTGCCAGCATTCGCCGCCGTATGATTGATTTAGGCTTTACGGAATTTCAAACACCAATTCTAACGGCAAGCAGTCCAGAAGGGGCACGTGACTTTTTGGTGCCAGCCCGTCAGCATCCAGGAAAATTTTACGCCCTACCACAAGCGCCCCAGCAGTTTAAGCAACTGGTTATGGTGTCTGGTTTTGATAAATATTTCCAGATCGCTCCGTGCTTCCGTGATGAAGACGCACGTGCTGATCGCAGCCCAGGTGAGTTCTATCAGCTTGATATGGAAATGAGCTTTGTTACCCAAGAAGATGTGTTCAATGCTATTGAGCCAGTGATCGCCGGTGTGTTCAAGGAATTTTCTGATAAAAAAATACCCGATGCGAGCTTCCCGCGTATTCCATACAAAGAAAGTATGTTGAAATACGGCAACGATAAGCCTGACTTGCGTAACCCTATTGAAATTCAGGATGTTACTGAAATTTTCCGTGACTCTGGATTTGGGATTTTTGCAAAAATGGTTGATGGGGGTGCTAAAGTTCGTGCAGTTCCAGCGCCTGGTGCTGGCGCCCGTAGTCGTAAGTTTTTTGATGGGACTAATGACTGGGCGAAAAGAGAAGGCTTCGCGGGTCTTGGATACATCAACATCAAAGAAGGTGTCCCAGGCGGCCCTATCGCTAAAAATTTGGGCGAGGGGCGCACACAGCAACTGATGGACCAGCTTAGTCTGGGTGCAAACGACGGTGTTTTCTTTGCCTGTGATACAGAAGCAGGGGCTGCAAAACTAGCAGGTGTCGCCCGGACCCGTGTTGGTGAAGAACTTGGTTTAATCCCAGATGACGAATTTAAATTCTGCTGGATCGTTGATTACCCAATGTTTGAGTATGACGAAGACAATAAAAAAATTGATTTTAGTCATAATCCGTTCTCGATGCCACAAGGGGGTATGGAGGCGCTAGAAGCAAAGGACCCGCTCGATATTCTGGCGTATCAATATGATATTGTGTGTAATGGTATCGAACTTTCAAGCGGCGCTATTCGTAACCACCGTCCAGACATCATGATTAAAGCGTTTGGTATCGCAGGTTACAGCGAAGCGGTAGTGGAGCAAGAATTTGGTGGTATGCTGAATGCTTTTAAGTACGGTGCACCGCCACATGGTGGCATAGCCCCAGGGATTGACCGTATTGTTATGTTACTTGCAAATGAACCAAACATCCGTGAAGTCATATTATTTCCGATGAATCAACGGGCAGAAGACTTGATGATGCAGGCCCCAAGTGATGTGTCCCCCACCCAGTTGCGGGAGCTGCACATACGCACAGTTGAACCCCCTAAAAAAGACGGTGAGTAAGAAATAATAAGGGCTTACCTATGAGTGAGCCCTTTTGCAGACATTGAAATGTTTCTGCCTAAAACTTTGAAATTTTAAGCTTTGGGCTTATTTGGACTCCCACACAAGCGAGGCCCTCTATGAGAGATAAAATTTTAGTCATCGATTTTGGTTCACAAGTTACACAGTTGATCGCACGCCGCGTCCGTGAAGCGGGGGTTTACTGCGAAATCGTACCGTTCAACACAGCCGCAGATATATTGGCTGATTTTGCCCCAGCGGGTGTGATCCTGTCAGGGGGGCCAGCTAGTGTCACCCACAGTGATACGCCGCGCGCACCCGAAGCCTTGTTTAATATGGGTGTCCCAATACTGGGAATTTGTTATGGCCAACAAACGATGGTAGCCCAGCTTGGCGGTAGTGTGGCAACATCGGATAGCCAAGAATTTGGTCGTGCATATGTTGATGTGAAAGCTGACTGTGCCTTATTTAATGGGGTCTGGGAAACAGGTACCAGCGAGCAGGTGTGGATGAGCCACGGGGACCACGTGGACGCATTGCCAAAGGGTTTTGAAGTTGTTGCAACCAGTGACGGGGCACCCTTTGCGGTTATAGCCAATGAAGCGCGTCAATTCTATGGTACGCAGTTTCATCCCGAAGTCGTGCATACCCCGCATGGGGCGCAGTTACTGCAAAACTTTGTCAAAAATGTATGCGGTTGCCAAGGTGATTGGACGATGGCCAGCTTCCGTGAAACCAAAATCAAAGAAATCCGCGAGCAGGTTGGTGATAAGCGGGTGATCTGCGGCCTGAGCGGCGGCGTTGATAGCAGCGTGGTCGCGGTTTTAATCCATGAAGCGATTGGCGACCAGCTCACTTGTGTGTATGTGGACCACGGCTTGATGCGCCACGGGGAAAGTGATCAGGTTGTTAGCCTGTTCCGCGAACACTATAACATTAAATTAGTGCATAAAGATGCGTCAGAATTATTCCTTGGGGAACTTGAAGGCGTAACAGACCCAGAATATAAGCGCAAAATTATCGGGAAGTTATTCATTGATGTCTTCGAGGCCGAGGCAAACGCCATCGGCGGTGCCGATTTTTTAGCGCAAGGTACCCTATATCCTGACGTGATTGAAAGCGTCTCCTTTACCGGTGGCCCTAGCGTGACAATTAAATCCCATCATAATGTCGGGGGCCTGCCAGAACGTATGAAAATGGGCCTTGTGGAACCACTTAGGGAGCTATTTAAGGATGAAGTACGGGTCCTTGGCTTTGAGCTTGGCCTGCACGAGGATTTTGTCGGACGACACCCGTTTCCGGGGCCAGGCTTGGCGATACGAATACCTGGTGAAATAACCCGCGAAAAAGCTGATATTCTGCGTAAAGCTGATGCTATATATCTTGAGGAGATCAGAAAAGCAGGGCTATATGATCAGATATGGCAAGCGTTTGCTGTATTATTACCTGTTAAAACCGTTGGGGTGATGGGGGATAGCCGTACATACGATCATGTGTGTGCCCTGCGTGCGGTTAATAGCACCGATGGTATGACCGCTGATTATTATCCATACAGCCATGATTTTCTTGGACGCACGGCGACCCGAATTATCAATGAAGTACGCGGCATCAATCGTGTCGTTTATGATATTACCAGCAAACCACCCGGCACGATTGAGTGGGAATGAATATGAAAAAATTATAGCGAGACCAATGAATAATGATTTCATTATTTATTGATAAGTCGAACCGACACAAAGACTTATAGCCAAATGAGGTGATCAATATTCACCGCAATTGGCTATATTTGAGCAATGATTACAAGCTGCAAACTTATCACTTAAAAATCGTCAACTGAGGTTTTTTTTATTCCACAAGAATATAACGGGTGTCATCACCGCTGATGGCAACACCCACCATATCCATGTAGGTTCTATATCAACATTAACCACTAAAACAGCAGTAATCACAGCTATGGTGCCACCCATCATATTGGTTAAGTGTTTGGCTATTCTTTCTTTTCCAGTAGCTCTTTTATCTTTATGACTGTTATAGTCGCCGTAACCTAAGAGGACAGCTAAAAACCCAAAAACGAGTAGCACTATGTATTGTGAGTTATCGTTTGTGAAGTAAATCGCAGCCAGTATCAACATTCCTAGCCCTGATAACATCATCAAGAAAACGGCAGCCCAGTCTAAAATAGTCGCTATACCTCTTCTGTTTCTAGCAAAACGTATGCCCGCGAAAGCTAAATAGAAAGAAAAGATAGCTATTAGAAACAAAAAACTGTTGCTCGTGATAATCGACATTGGAATAGCTGTTAAGAAGATAAAAGCCATGCACCAGAAATATGTTCTTCCGGAAAGCACATGAATGCGTTTACCTTTTTCCGAGCAAACCGCCAAAGCTGAACAAAGGAGAGCAAATGTGCCAGCTAGGATATGTATTGATAATAGAATTTGCATCATAATATTTACAGTCTCTGTTAGTATGTTTTCTGAGATAACACGACATTACACGGAAATGTTTACTTAGTAAACATTATTATTATTATGGGTTACCACAAAAAAAACCTTAAAGAACGACTTGTAGAAATTGCTTGGGAAATTTGCAAAGCAGAGTCTTGGCAGAAAGTTAATATGCGATTAGTAGCACAGAAAGCTGGGGTATCGACAACTGCCTTTTACAGGCATTTTAAAAGCAAAAATGATCTTAAAGCTGAGTTGATGCGAAGGGGCTTTCAATTTCTATACGAAGGAATTAAAGAATTAAATATTGATGATAGTTTATCAAGTTACGGAGCGCATTATATAAGGTTTGGACTGGAAAACCCGCATATTTACGATTTGATGTTTGGGAATTCTGACTTAGACATGTCTTTGTATCCAGATTTAGAAGCTCTATCAAATGCATCCTTTAATGGATTAGTTGAAGGGGTAAAAGCTTTTATGCCTAACAAATCTGAAAAGGATATAATGATAAAATCATATAATGTTTGGGCATCTGTTCATGGGTTAGTTGGAATTTTGAGACGTTTGGAATGGGAGGGAAATAAAACTGAAACCCTCGAATGGATTGAAAAAAACTTAGAAGACTATTTAGAAAAAACAACATTTAGCTGAATATTATTACAATAATGGCAAGTTTTATCCACCTAATATAAATAAGAACAAGGATCTGTCGAAAATGAACTTAGTCATATGTGGGGCTAGAGTAACAAAAAAGCTACAAAATGGGGTTTAGAGTGTTACAAATCATTGATATTAAAGGGAAGTGTTAACAATACCATTTTTTAGTGGGAATAAAATACGCTCATAAAGCTGAGGGAATAGTATTGATTTAGCTTTTCTGTTTCGTTTAGTCTAAGGACTTGCAATTCATGAGCTGGCAATGAAAATCTGAGAGGACAGTATGGAAAACATTCTTAATTTTTATCAAGCTACCGAAACGATTGCTACAGGTGGGCAGCCGACCATCAGCCAGCTCACTGAAATTGCTGAAGCTAATTACTCGCTGATCATAAATTTAGCAATGAGTGATTCTGATAATGCAATCTCAGAGGAAGGTAATATTGTTTCTTCATTAGGCATGGAATATATCCATATCCCTGTTCCTTTTGAAGCGCCAAATGCAAACCATCTTAAACTATTTTTTAGCGTGATGGACTCTTTTGAAAATCAAAAAATTTTCGTTCATTGTGCTATTAATGCTCGGGTTTCTGCTTTTATGCATCAATATTTAACTTTGAAGAAAGGTGTATCGCCTGACCAAGCTTCGTCACCAATACTGATCAAGTGGCTGCCCACAATGGATAATTCATGGAAATCTATTTTGGATTTAGAGCTAAAAGATATTGAATAATTTTCGCACACCAATATTGTGTATTTTTTATGCTCGCCTAACCAACGCTTTATGCAGATTTCAAATTTGACGCTTATTAATTGCGGCTTACAGTCTGTATAGGAGATGAAATTATTTCAGAGATGAGCAAGGTTATTTTTATACGTAATACCTAAAATTTCTGGCAATTTATTGAGCTTTTGTTATTGAAGGGCTTAAGGCAGTATAAAACCCTGTAATCAAGGTAAATTTTAAGACTGAGTGTTATATCTCATACAAATAATTTCTTGATACCTTATGATTGAATTGCTAACAGCTCATAAAGCTTGAGCACATGCCGTTAACTGAATCAGTAGAATATTGGGAAGAAGAAATGAGTGATTATAAAAAGCTACAACCTGGAGATCATCATTATAAAGCTTATGTAGGGCCTCCTGATCGATACGACTTTATGGGAGCAACGCAATTTAGATTACTTACGAGTTGTGGACTGAGGGCGAATCACAAATTACTAGATTTCGGTTGTGGGTCTCTCGGGTCTGGTAAATTGTTTATACCGTACTTGGATGCTGGAAATTATTTTGGACAAGATCCTAATCAGTGGTTGATCGATGACGGAATCAAAAATGAATTAGGTGAAAGCATAGTTGAGGTTAAAAAGCCACAATTTTCGAATTTAAGCAATTTTGAAATCGGATTTGATGAGAATTTCGACTTTATCGTCGCTCAATCAATTTTCTCCCACACTAACTTTGAATTAACAAGAAAAGGCATTACCTCAATATATAACTCTTTGTCTGATCAAGGTTTGGCCTTTGTCACCATAATTGAAGGTCAAGATTATAAGGGTAAAGCAGAGTGGTTATATCCTGGATGCACATCTTATCAACCTACGACTATAGAAAAAATGTTCAATGGAATAGGATGCCATTGGCGGAGGCTTTATTGGTTTCATCCTGCTCAAACTTGGTTCGTAATTGCTAAAAACGAATTAAAATTGCCGACATATACGGATACTTTTTTATTGCTAGGTGGAGAGGAAGTAGGCTCAAATCAGTATCGAAATCAGGATTTCATACACAATAGGATAGTAAGTAATATTAAGCGCATGTCAAAATCTCAATTATCTGAAAATCGATTGCAAGAAGTTAAGCTTGCCTTAATAAGCGCGAGTATTGAAGCGCTCGTTAACACATATATGGTTAAATCGCGACCACAAGAAAAAAGCCAGACGAGAAAGAAGATTGAAGACTTCTTGCGTAATCTTTAGAAAATTTTTAAATGCGGTTAGGTTTCCACTTGCTAAACGGGTGTCGTTAAAATAATCATACGAATTAGGGAAATAATCATACGAATTAGGCGCTGTCTAGTGCTGGAAATGATATGAGCTGGGGTTATTGAATTACGATGCCGATACTAAAGAAAAACAAAACTATTTGCCATTTTGCCCATATACCTAAATGTGGGGGGACTTCAATAGAAGCTTATTGTGTATCAATAGGTATATCGATTGCATTTTTAGACACTAATCACTTAGCTCAGCTAAATGCCCAAAAGTGGAGCGTTTCAAGCCCGCAACATATTGATGGGGCCACACTATCGCGTTTATTTCCACCGAGCTTTTTCGATTTTTGTTTTACAGTTGTTAGGAATCCCGTCGATAGATTTTTAAGCGCTTTTAAATTTCATGTGTCGTCGCTCTATAAAATTTCACCTCAGCAAGATGTTAATGACTTCATCGCAAAAAATTTGCGGGAGGCAGCGAATACATTGGGTGCTTTTGATAATCATTTTATGCCACAGGTGAATTTTTTTATTCCAGGAATGCGGTATAAAGTCTTTAAGCTTGATATGGGTTTACAACCAGTAAAGAAACTTTTGGATACCCAATTTTTAGGTGGGAATGCCGATATAAAAATTCAACATGTTAATGAGAGTGACACAGCAAAGGATTTAAATCCATTATTCCATATAAATGAGCAGTCACATACCATATTGCGGGATATTTACGCGCAAGATTACGAACAATTA
>JABABO010000135.1 GCA_014238195.1 Kordiimonadaceae bacterium
GATATTCCCTTCCAACATGCCAGCCCAAAGATATTAAAAGCCATGCGCCGCCCAGCGAACGAGCAAAAAATATTAGACCGCATCCAAAAATGGCGGGCGCAGGTGCCAGAACTGGTTATTCGGTCCACCTTCATTGTTGGGTTTCCTGGCGAAACAGAAGAAGATTTTGCGTATCTTTTAAACTGGCTTGAGGCGGCGCAACTCGACCGCGTCGGCTGCTTTAAATATGAAGCTGTGGACGGTGCCGCCGCCAATTCACTACCAGACCAAATACCAGATGACACAAAGCAAAGCCGCTTTGAACGCTTCATGGCGGTTAGCCAGCGCATATCAGCGGCCAAATTAAAAAACCGCGTCGGTATGGAAATGGCTGTGATCATTGACGATGTGAATGAAAAGGGGGCCATAGGTCGCACCTATGCTGATGCCCCTGAAATTGACGGCAAGGTCTTCTTGCGCGGTGAAACCAACCTACCGGTCGGCTGCTTGGTTATGGCCTTAATCACTGAGAGCGATGACTATGACCTATACGGCGAGCTGGTGAGCGACGACAGCCATGAAGACGACTGGGATTGGTGATTTTCAATAAAGAAAGGCTCTAAGGGTCCAAACTGAGCAAATAAACGGCAAGCGCTTGTTCTTCTGGCGCTGTTAGATCGGCCTTCGGCATAGGGCCAGGTGGGACACGCAGCACACCGAGAATGCCATCAATATCGTAGCGCGATTTAAGATCAACAAGTGGCTTGACCGCCACGCCGACAGTCTCTTCAGACTGAACATGACAGACAGCGCAGCCATTTTCGTCAAATAATCGCTGCCCCACGGGGTACAGGGCTGCGACATCGACACCCGATAAATCAGCCCTTGCGCTTTGTTGGTCCAGCACAGCGTTATCAAATTGCGCAGACGGGTTATCTTTGTGGGCAACACGATAAATAACGCCTGCATAATCATCTGATATGTAAATCACACCCGACTTATCTTGTACAATATCAACAGGCCGGCCAATGACCTGACCATCACGCTCAAATCCTGTCATAAAATCGCTCTCCGTGACGCTGCCGTCCTCATTAAAACGCAATCCAACAACCTTATAGCCCACCAACACACTACTATTCCACGAGCCATGTTCAGCCACCAAAGCCATACCTTCATACTCAGCAGCCATATTTATCGCAGAAATAAAGCGCATACCAAGCGGGGCGCGGTGTGCGCCTAAGCTATGCACGGGGATTTTGCTTGTGTTGATAATATCGCCATGACCTGCGCCGTAATCGGGGTCAGCTTCACGGTCATTATAGGCATAAGGCCAGCCATAATGCGCACCTTCAATGATTTCATTCACTTCACAGTGGGGGGTGTCATCCCCCAGCAAGTCACGGCCATTATCGGTGGCATACATCCGCTTCGAATGCGGATGCCAGTCAAACCCAACGCTGTTGCGCAGACCGCGTGCAAAAATTTCTGCATCGCTGCCATCGGCCCTTATGCGCATGATTGTAGCGCGGTAGGGGCTTTCTTCTTCGCACACATTACAGGTGGACCCGATGGACAGATACAGCCAGCCATCAGGCCCAAAGCCAATGGTGCGGGTGCGGTGATTTCCACCAGGCGGGATATCATCAAAAATAATTTCTTGATCCCCTATGCTGCGATTTTGGCTGTCAAAAGGCCAGCGCGAAATTCGTCCAGTTTCTGCAACATATAAATAGCCCCCGAATAAATCTAGGCCGTGGGGTACATCAAGCCCTGACAATAAAATAGTTCGCCCATCACTGTTACCGTCATTGTCACGGTCCCCATGCAACAGTATGACATTGCCCTGCCGCATACTGGTGACAAGAATATCTGTTTGATCGGTCATTCGCATCATGCGTGCGTGCGGGACATCCTGGGCAAAGATGCTGACCTGAAACCCCTCTGGTAGGGTAAATGCACTCCCCAACTGGGCGCTTTTAGGCGGCTCAATCTGCTTACCCGTCATAAAATCTAATAGCGGCCCATTGATTGGAATAAACATCCATGCGGCAAGGAACAAAAGCCCCAGCATACCCACAATAACAAGAAGTATTTTTTTGATCATCTGTTTTGCCCCTATTTGCTGGTCTTTGCACTCTCATAGCTTATGGCAAATGCCTTTGCTGCTTATATTAAGTCAAGATTGATGAAGAGCAAGGTTTGTTTTAATATCCCACCGACAGCTTAGCCTAAAACGGGCCTTTTCACTTGCATCTATGGCTGATGTGCGCTACACCCCGCCGACTCTGATAACTATATTTAATTTAGCGATATCTTAGGTCAAATCCGCGCTTGCATCCCTGGAGGAAGTCGCGGTCTGTGTTTTGGGCTTTTCCAATCTACAGAATATAAAAAATTTGGAGAAATATAATGGCAAAAGTCATTAAAATTGCGGCTGAGCCGCGCCAGCGAGTGGGCAAGGGAGCCTCTCGTGCTACACGTCGTGCTGGTTTTGTCCCTGCTGTCATTTACGGTGATAACAAAGAACCAGAAACAATTGCGATCAAAATGAACGAGATTGTGCGCTTGCTCAATCGTGGTGGTTTCATGAGCCAAGCTTATGAAATTAAAGCAGATAAAACAAAATCAACCGTTCTGCCTCGTGACTTGCAATTGCACCCTGTAACAGATGTCCCCATACACATTGATTTCTTGCGCCTTGGCAAAGGCATGACCGTTGTTATGCAAGTCCCTGTCCATGTAACAGGCGAGGAAGAAAGCCCAGGCCTGAAACGCGGCGGCGTTCTGAACCAGACACGTCACGAAGTTGAATTGAACGTGGCGGCTGACGCAATTCCTGAGTATATTGAAGCTGATGTAAGCAATTTGGATGTTGGCGAATCAATCCGTATTTCTGATATCACACTGCCTGAAGGGGCCGCGCCGACGATCACAGACCGTGATTTTGTGATCTGTGCTGTTGCAGCACCGTCTGCATTAAAATCGTCCGATGGTGACGACGATGATGCAGAAGCCGAAGTAACCGATGATACAGCAGAAGTCACAGAAGAATAACGCTAGAAGAATAACACCTGTTCTTGAGCGGGTTTAACGAGCTAAAGCGAGACCAATGAATAATGGTCTTATTATTCATTGATTAGTCGAACCGATATAAAGAATTATAGCCAAATGAGGGGATCAATATTCACCGCAATTGGCTATATAGTGTGTTTGAACTCCTAGGATGATTAGAAAGGCAAAGCAAATGAAACTGTTTGTCGGGCTTGGTAATCCTAGCGTACGGTATGAGAATAATCGGCACAATATTGGTTTTATGGCGGTGGATGAAATTGTCCATCGCCATAATTTTTCTAGCGAGCGCCGTCGCTTTCAAAGTTTAACATTTGAAGGTCTTTTGGCGGGCGAAAAAATTCTAGCTATCAAACCACAAACCTTTATGAATGAAAGTGGGCGGGCAGTGCGCGAGGCTATGAATTTTTATAAAATTCCTGTGAGCGATATTTTTGTGTTTTATGACGAACTGGACCTAGCGCCGTTCAAGGTCAAAACCAAAACAGGCGGCGGATCAGCAGGCCATAATGGGATTAAATCACTCATGGCACATATCGGGGCTGAGTTTCATCGTATACGCTTGGGCATTGGTCATCCTGGGGACCGCGACCGTGTCCATAATTATGTGCTGAGCGACTTTGCAAAAACCGATAATAAAATGCGGAAAAAAATGTTAGCCGCCATTAGCGAAGCGGCACCCAAACTTATCAGCCATGATAACGCACGCTTTACAACGGACGTAGCGTTGCACATGCAACCCCCCAAGCAAAAACGCCCCAAACACCATGATAATATACCCCCTTTGATGACGATGAAAGGCAGTGGTGAAATTGTTGGCGGTGACCGAAAAACCAGTGATGGCACCATGGCCGAAGCACTGAAGGCCTTAAAGGCCAACACAGATCAAGGAGACAAATAATGGGTTTCAAATGTGGGATTGTAGGTTTGCCAAATGTTGGCAAATCGACACTTTTTAATGCGCTGACAAATACCGCCAGCGCCGCCGCAGAAAATTACCCATTTTGCACCATTGAGCCTAATGTTGGGCAAGTTCCCGTTCCAGATACGCGGCAATTTGAGCTGGCTAAAATCGCCAAATCCAAGGACGTTATTCCGACCCAACTTTCATTCGTTGATATTGCAGGCCTTGTTCGCGGTGCTTCAAAGGGCGAAGGCTTGGGGAACCAGTTTTTAGCAAATATCCGCGAGGTCGATGCCATTTGCCATGTCTTGCGTTGCTTTGATGATGATGACATCACCCATGTTGATGGCCGCGTGAACCCCGTCGAAGATGCTGAAACCATCGAGACAGAGCTGATGCTAGCGGACCTTGAAAGCTTAGAAGGGCGTATTCACGGCTTACAGCGCAAAGTCAAAGGCGGTGATAAAGAAGCCATCTTAACACTGACAATGATTGAGCGCTGCATCAAGGTCTTGCAAGAAGGCAAAGCTGCCCGCGTGATTGAGCGCACAAGCCCAGATGAGGAACGGGCGTTTGATATGCTGCAACTGTTAACCAGCAAACCCATTTTGTATATCTGTAACGTTGATGAAGACAGTGCCGCTGATGGCAATGATTATTCTAAGGCCGTTGAAAAAATGGCCTTGGACTTTGGGGCGGGATGCGTGGTTATTTCTGCGGCTGTTGAGGCTGAAATCGCCCAGCTTGATGATGCGTCTGACCAGCGTGAATTTTTGGAATCGCTCGGTCTTGGTCAAACGGGCCTAGCGCGCGTTATTCGCGCGGGATACGACCTGCTTGGCCTGATCACATACTTTACTTGTGGACCCAAAGAAACCCGTGCTTGGACCATTACCGAAGGCACCAAAGGCCCCCAAGCCGCTGGTGTCATTCATACGGATTTTGAAAAAGGGTACATACGTGCTGAAACCATCACTTACACGGACTATGTAGCGCTTGGCGGTGAAAACGGTGCCAAAGATGCAGGCAAAATGCGCGCTGAGGGAAAAGAGTATATCGTCAAAGACGGCGATGTTCTGCACTTTTTGACATCTTCGTAACGCTTGCGAGTACAACGATAATCTATTCACACGCTGCCTCCCAATCGTCGCCTTGAACACCCAAACGTCACCCTGAATCCCAAACGTCACCCCTGAATCCCAAACGTCACCCTGAACACCC
This sequence comes from Kordiimonadaceae bacterium, assembly GCA_014238195.1. Classification (GTDB taxonomy): domain Bacteria; phylum Pseudomonadota; class Alphaproteobacteria; order Sphingomonadales; family Kordiimonadaceae; genus JABABO01. The sequence continues at coordinate 5,174 of JABABO010000135.1, forward strand.
AAACGTCACCCTGAACACCCAACCGTCACCCTGAATCCCAAACGTCACCCTGAACTTGTTTCAGGGTCCATTCACCCCATGATGCAAACACAAGCCCAAACCACTCATGGATGCTGAACCAAGTTCAGCATGACAAAAAGCCGTCATCCTGAATCCCAAACGTCACCCTGAACTTGATTCAGGGTCCATTCATCCCATGATGCAAACACAAGCCCAAACCACTTATGGATGCTGTCCCTGAAGCTGGCTTTAGCCTACTAAATTCAGCATGACAACAGTGAGGCAAGGAAAAGCCGTCATACCGATGAAAATCGGTATCCAGTGGTGCAGGGTTTTAGGCTGGTGGAAGATTACTGCGTTTCTGGACCCCGTGTCGACCGCGCTTCGCGCTGCACGGGGTGACAGGTTATTTCGTCATACCAAACCACAATCGTCACCCTGAACACCCAATCGTCACCCTGAACACCCAATCGTCACCCTGAACACCCAATCGTCACCCTGAACTTGTTTCAGGGTCCATTCACCCCATGATGCAAACACAAGCCTAAAACACTCATGGATGCTGAACCAAATTCAGCATGACGGTGATGACAAAAAGTCGGCGCCCCATCAGGACAGCGAAAGTGCTACCTGATTTTAAAACGGTTCCGCACAGCCAGAAAAAACAGAAAGGTGAAAATACTGGACAGCAGGTTATGCGCGACCGTCCAGAAAAACGGCACATGGCTTTCACCACCAAACAGGGTGGCGGCGGCACTGGATGCAATGCTTTTTCCCAGCCCCAAAATAGGCAGACTGTTCAGAAAGCTAAACTGTAAAAGCGCACCCAAACTGCCAGCCTCCCACATATCCAGCAATGTCCAATCTGAATTATAAAAATAAACGACCATAAAAAGCGCCAGCGTCATCACCCATGCCGTCACAGGGCGCATCAGGCTTTGACCACAGCCAGAAAACCATTCATAGGCGGTGATGAAGGCACTTTCGGCACCGC
>JABABO010000282.1 GCA_014238195.1 Kordiimonadaceae bacterium
ATGGCACTGATCCCCTGAACAGGTTACAAGCACCGAAGAAAAAGCGTTTAAGCGAATGAAATTCATAAGTATTTGAGTTAGGAAATTATGCGAAAATCATCTCAAAAAACCAGCCCAGCGGCCAAGTTTTTAATGGCGATTGTCATCGTCATATTCAGTGTCTTTGCAGGCTTTTTATGGCTGGGGTCCAATGAACTAAAGGCCATGCGCATCGCTTTTATACCAAATCACGCCTTTAGTGATGATACACAAGATCAGGCCCCCAATTACCAAAAAGCTGACTATTGGTATGCCCATCCAAATTTAAAGCCTGAAATGACTTTGGCCTTACCTGATGGTACAAAAAATAACACCCAAACTAAAGCCAGCGTATTTTTTATGCATCCCACAACATATGTGAGCAGAAATCACTGGAACGCGCCTTGGGATAGTGCAGCAGCAAATCAGCGCCTACAAGCGCTTGTCGTAAAGCATCAGGCCAATGCTTTTAATCAAGACGCTGATATATACTTGCCGCGTTACAGGCAAATGACATTTGGGGCTTTTCTAACCGATAAAGATCAAATTACTGACACCTATCATGCTGCCGACATTGCATACCAAGACCTTGTAACTGCGTTTCAGCACTTTATAAAAGACATGAACGCAGCGCACGGTAAAGACCATCCTTTTATTTTGGCTGGTCACTCCCAAGGGTCCTTTCACATGATACGCTTACTGTATGAGCACATATCAGGCACACCGTTAGCAGCGCGTTTGGTGGCGGCTTACCCCCTTGGTTGGGCCGTATCCCTAGAAGCAGATGTAGCGCCAATGACTGACATTCATGCTTGCGGGTTTCCTAAGGATACACGCTGTCTTGTGGCATTTCAAACGTTTGGGCCAAACGGTGATGGCAGTTTACTGCAAGAATATTTCAATGGTTCAGTTGGCCCGAGCGGCGTGCCGCGACAGGCAACAAAAATGCTTTGCGTCAATCCAGTGAACTGGCAAATTGATGGGGAAGCCACACTGTCAAAACACCTTGGGGCATTACCGCTGATGATGGGCGTAGATGATCCGATCGGGCGTGTGACGAAAGGCTACCTAGATACAAAATGCACACAGGATGGTCTTTTGATGCTTGGTCAAACCCCAGCACAAGATTGGCAGGACTATAAAATGTTTGGGGAAAATTATCATCTTTACGATATAAATTTCTTTTGGGCTAATATCCGAGTTAATGTTTCTGAGCGCATTGAAGCTTGGCACACACTAAACAACCAGCAAATAAAAGCGAACTGAATGATGGCAACATTTCATGACAATGTTGTTCATATTAATCTGTTGAAAAGCCGCCTAAAGTATGGGGAACGCTTGTTAGGCCTTGATATTGGGTCTAAAACCATTGGCTTGGCGCTTTCTGACATGACACTGACCATCGCCACACCGCTAGAGATCATTCGCCGCAAACGTTTTAAGGACGATGTTGCGCGGATGAATGACATCATCAAAACTGAAAAGGTAGGGGGATTTATACTAGGATGGCCTGTAAATATGGATGGCAGTGAAGGCCCCCGCTGCCAAAGCACACAAGATTTTTCACGAAATCTAGCGGAAAAAATTCCACTTCCGCAAGCCATATGGGATGAACGTTTATCAACAGCAGCCGTTGAACGCACCTTGATTGAAGCGGATAGCAGCCGTACCCGCCGCAAGCAAGTTATTGATAAAATGGCCGCAGCTTATATTTTACAAGGGGCTCTTCATGCTCTTTAATACAAAATTTGAGCTATTTGTCCCCGCTTAACGACCTTATAAAACACCCATTAAAATAGTGTTTTCAAATTAAAATCCATCTAAATTGAAAAAGCGTTCGCCAAAAGGGCAGGAATTGAATAGTATTTCCACATCAGCACAGAGGGATATATGTCGGGTAATTTTTTTGAACAACCAATATTAAACTCTCCTTATGAAGAGCCATTAATACACCATGCTTTGGACCAAGACGGCCAACCCACAGACAATCCACCTGTTCATGGTCGTCGGCGTTCAGAATTAATTACACCGGTTCCAAAACCAAAAAAGAAGACGCGCAAAGCCGCTGCTGGCCAAGCCTCAATGGATTTATATTCAGAAGACGGCATTGTGCTGGAAGAAGAATATAATCCCACGCCGATCATTAATGAAATCAGGCAACATGTCACCACGTGGCGCGATGCCCCTGAAAGCGTTTGGGGTGTCACGCCAACAACCGCACGGCTTTTAAAATATTGGCGCACTGGTGAAAATTTCCAAAGCATACGCCCGTTCTTTTGTCAAGTTGAGGCGGTTGAAACACTTATCTGGCTAACCGAGGTTGCCCGCAAGACTAGAGCGCATAAGAAATTCTGGGGCCATATTGAAGGCGCAAACGAACAGGCCAACCCTGACCTTATTCGTCTTGCAATGAAAATGGCGACTGGCGCTGGCAAGACCACAGTCATGGCGATGATTATTGCTTGGCAGACCGTAAACGCAGTGCGCACGCCCACCAGTAAATTATTCACCCGAGGCTTTCTGATTGTGGCACCGGGCATTACGATTAAGGACCGCTTGCGTGTGCTGCAACCCAGTGACCCTGAAAGCTATTACCAATCGCGTGAGCTTGTTCCAGTTGATATGCTTGATGATTTGAATAAGGCCAAGATTGTAACTACCAACTATCATGCCTTTCAATTACGCGAGACATTAGACGCGAATAAAACCAGCCGGTCTTTGTTGCAAGGCCGCGGTGAGCCTATAAAAAGCAAAGAAAGCGAAGGCGTGATGATCCGCCGTGTCGCCGATAAGCTTATGGGGTTAAAAAATATCCTGATTATGAATGACGAAGCCCACCACTGTTACCGCCCGAAACCAGATAATGAAGACCTTGAAGACCTCAAGAGCGATGACAAGAAAGATGCGAAAGCCGAGAATGAACGCGCCAACACTTGGATAACGGGATTAGAAGCCTTTAAACGAAAACTTGGTGTGCGTGCCGTTTACGATCTATCTGCGACACCGTTCTTTCTGGACGGTTCAGGCTGGCGCGCGGGTACATTATTTCCCTGGACCATTAGCGATTTTTCATTAATGGATGCCATTGAGTGCGGCATCGTAAAGCTGCCAAGGGTTCCCGTGGCAGATAACATTCCCGGGCAAGACATGCCAATCTTCCGTGATTTATGGGCGCATATTGGCAAAGAAATGCCCAAAAAAGGCAAGACAACTGGCAACCCGCTGGCCATCCCTGACAAATTAAAAACTGCGCTTCACGCCCTTTATAAACATTATTCAGAAACCTATGAACACTGGGAACGCGCAGGCATTGAAACACCGCCGGTTTTTATTGTTGTGTGTAACAATACCTCCACATCCAAATTGGTTCATGAATGGATTGCAGGCTGGCAACGCCCCAATGAAGACGGCGAGCTGTTCCTTGAACACAAAGGCCATCTGGCGCTGTTCCGCAATTTTGATGAACACGGCAATCCACTGCCACGCCCCAACACATTATTGATCGACAGCAACCAGATTGAATCGGGTGAATTGGATAAAAACTTTCGCGCTATGGCACTGGCTGAGATCGAACAGTTTAAACGTGACCGCAAGCAGCGCGGCGACCATAGCGAAATTTCTGACAGTGAATTACTGCGCGAAGTCATGAACACCGTTGGCGACGTGGGCAAACTTGGTGAACAAGTGCGCTGCGTTGTTTCAGTGTCTATGCTGACAGAAGGATGGGACACCAACACCGTGACCCATATCCTTGGCATTCGCGCTTTTGGCACGCAGCTTTTATGTGAACAGGTTGTTGGTCGTGGCCTGCGCCGCTACAGTTATGAACTGAACAGCAACGGCCACTTCAACGTTGAATATGCAGACATTATGGGCATCCCGTTTGACTTCACCGCCAAACCTGTTGTTGCGCCGCCGCAGCCACCAAGGAAAACTACCCGCGTTCACGCGGTGAAAGAACGCGCAGCACTGGAAATTCGTTTTCCCCGCGTGGCGGGGTACCGCGTGGACTTGCCCGATGAACGATTGACAGCAAAATTCACAAAGGATTCAACCTATGTCCTAACGCCAGAAGATGTAGGCCCTGGTCAAACGGTTATGGAAGGTGTGGTGGGGGAAACCAATATTATTTCTGTTACTGAGGCACAAAAGAAACGCCCGAGCACAATCGCCTTTGACCTTGCAAAGCAAGTCCTAATGCGGCATTTCAAGGACGAAAACGGTGAACCGAAGCTCTATCTATTTGGGCATATTAAGCGCATTGCCCGCCAGTGGCTTGATGAAGGCTACTTGATTTGTAAGGGCGACACGGGCCGTTGGATGCTGGAATATCCCAATATTGCGGCACAAGCGAGTGAGCGTATATTTAATGCCATCGCCAATGCGATTGGCAAGGACAGGCCCATTATGGCTGTGCTTGACCCCTATAACCCCACATCGACAACATCCCATGTTAGTTTTTCAACAACGAAAGACCTGTGGCGCACCGATGCGCGAAAGTCACACCTCAACTATGTGGTTTGCGATAGCAATTGGGAAGCTGAATTTGCCCGTGTCGCCGAAGGGCATGACAAGGTGATTTCTTATGTCAAAAACCAAGGTCTTAGTTTTGACGTACCCTATCAGGACGGTGTAAATTCTAGGGTTTATATCCCTGACTTTATCGTCCAGCTTGATGATGGCGGCGGCGCTGATGACCCGCTGAATTTAATTGTTGAAATTAAAGGCTTCCGCCGTGAAAATGTAAAACTAAAGTCCGAGACCATGAAAAACCAGTGGATACCTGGCGTCAATAACCTTGGCACCTATGGCCGTTGGGCTTTTGTCGAATTTTCTGATGTTTATGAAATGGATAAAGACTTTAAAGCGCTCATTGATGCTGTACTGAGTGGGGAGGACATATAATGGCCAGAAAAACCAAAAAAGGACCAAAAAGCGTTGAGACATTAACGCACGCGGAAGCCAGCCGTAAGAATATCCCGACGGCGGAATTGCAATCATTGGCCCAGCGCATGGAAGAAACGGACCCCGTTAAGCCAGTCACCTATGAGCGTGCAAGCCCACTTGCAAACGGGGAAACACGGCCGCGCGACGCAGACTTGGACCCGCAAATCGTTTGGAAGGGGGCAACACTGCGCCTTAACCCTGAACAGATCGCGCAGCTGAGCAATACAGGCACGTTGGAGATCGGCGACGCGGAACTTGTATGGCGCGGCAAGGACCAGCAAGATTGGTCTGACTTGGTCGTGCAAGCACCGCCGCTGTATATTCAGGAAAAAATCCACCCCAAAGCCCTTATTGAAGACCTGAAAAAACAAACTAAACAGCGTCAAGAGGCAGACGCGGGTGAGCCTGCCATGTTCGACCTGTTCGGGGATTTTAATGGTATAGATGTTGAGGCTAAAACAGAATTTTACCAACACGACCAAAACTGGCAAAACCGCATGATCCTGGGTGACAGCTTGCAAGTCATGGCCAGCCTTGGGGAACGCGAAGCCCTGCGCGGCAAGGTGCAATGTATCTATTTTGATCCGCCTTACGGGATAAAATTTAACAGTAATTGGCAGGTTTCTACTCGGTCGCGTGATGTAAAAGACGGAAAAATGGACCAAATATCACGAGAGGCTGAGCAAGTTAAAGCCTTTCGAGATACATGGAAAGATGGCATCCATTCTTATCTTACATATCTAAGGGATCGGCTAACTGCAATGCGTGATCTACTAACGGATAGCGGGTCGATATTCGTGCAAATTGGTGACGAAAATGTTCATCGTGTACGTGGATTAATGGATGAAGTGTTTGGTGAAGCAAATTATGTTAATACAATTTATTTTTCGACAACTGGAGGGTTCGCTCAAAGTGGTTTATCTCGAATTGGCGACAATATTATATGGTACTCAAAAAATAAAAAGCAAATGAAATTTCATAGGTTGTATGGAAGTAAAAAAGGGCACTTAGATGAAGGCACAGCTTATACAAATGTTGAGTTAGATGATGGTAAACGCCTAAAATTATCAAAAGAACAAAAAGCCAGCAACCAAAATCTACCTAAAAATTGTAAAATATTTAGTAATGATAATTTAGTAGGGCAAGGACCTCCACCAACTCCTACCCCTTTCAGTATAAATGGAAAAGAATATTTACCAACACGCAATAGTCATTGGAAAGCGAGCTATCCAATAGGCATGGCACGCCTAGGAAAGGC
>JABABO010000383.1 GCA_014238195.1 Kordiimonadaceae bacterium
AACACCCGTACTGCCCAAGCTTTCGCGAGCGATCAGAGCGTCAAAGACATCCGCAGAATTTAAACCAACCGAAGCCGCAATATGCCGCGCGAGAGTTTGCAGCGTTTGCTTTTTGCTGGAAGGTCTAAAATTTGCTAAAATATTCTCGTTAATAAGAAGATCTGTGACCTCCATTATCACCTCGTATGGTTTTCTTTGTTAAGCCCGAAGAATTAGTCCAATTAGATTTATAAACCTAGATGACAGATCACGCTGGGCCTTATTATTTTCGTACTTAACACCGTGTTAACTATCTAATTTGGCGCACGTTTAGCACTTTGCAAGGGCACTGTTAAGTCTTTTTATGACAAATATCTAAACAAAATTATAATACCCATGAAATTTTAAACCAACATTTTATTACTCTCATTAAAGGGGCAGACAGCCCCTTTAAAAACAGTGAATAATAAATGAGGATATATCAACCTTGCTCGCTTGGGGCAATCCAACCAATATTGCCATCTTCACGCTTGTGAACCACTTCAACCAAGCCTGTTTTTATATTGCGAAACATGAATGTATTTGTATCGGCTAGATCCATTAACATCGCTGCGTCACCGACACTGATATTTGGGATATGCTTGACACTTTCGGCAATGATAATCGGTTGATCATCACCTACGTCATTATCTGCTTCAGGTGCGATAACGGTTTCGCGGGCTAATTCCACTGCCGCTTCACGCGCAGACGCTGCATTATGATGATTTTTTAGGCGCCTTTTATATCGGCGGAGCTGCTTTTCAATTTTTTCTGCAGCGACTTCAAATGCAGCATAAGGGTCTTCGCTTTCGCCGCGACTTTGCATGTTTATACCCTGATTGGCGTGTAGGGATAAATCAACGCGGCATAAATGTCCTTCTTTTGCGAATATGGTTTTGGCATCGATTGACCGCGAAAAATATTTTTCTGTAACTGTTTCCAAGCGCTCCCCCACATATGTTGTAAGGGCATCGCCGACATTCATTTTACGTCCGGTAACATTGATATCCATAAGTCCCATTATCCTTTTTTTGGGTGACAAGGGGTAACACCTGTTTATGATGCAAACGCTGCTACGGCGATTGCGTTACTCAAACACGGTCTCTTCCCAGCGCCCCCTTCAGCAATGCACCAGAGACCGATCGCAGGCAATAATCATTGATCAACTATTGCGCAACTCTCAGCCTAGCATAAATTGGTTAACTGTTTAGGGAAATCGAAAAAAAATCGGCAATTTTTTGTTTTTATTGACTTATTTAGGCAAATTAAAAAATCGAAATGGCTGTATAGACAAGCGACTCGCATTTTGAATGATCAAAAAGGGCTTTAAATGCCCATGTTTTTTTGTCGCCGTCGCTGAACGCTGGATGGTATTTTCATCGCTTCACGGTATTTGGCAACAGTACGCCGCGCTATATCAACACCGTCAACTTTCATTAAGGTGACAAGTTTGTCGTCAGACAGAATTTTTTTAGGGTCCTCATTATCAATCAATTCTTTCAAGCGAAACTTTACAGATTCGCTGGAATGGGCATCACCACCATCGCCAGCATTAATAGAGCTAGTGAAGAAATATTTCAGTTCAAACATACCGCGCTGTGTCGTCATAAACTTGTTGTTTGTTACCCGTGAAACCGTGCTTTCATGCATTTCAATTTCATCGGCGATATCTTTCAACGTCAAGGGCTTAAGATAGCGAACACCGTGTTCGAAAAACATATTTTGCTTTTTTACCAGCGCTGTTGATACTTTCAAGATTGTTCGGGCGCGTTGGTCTAGGGCCTTGACTAACCAATTGGCATTTGAAACGCATTCAGAAATAAAGTTTTTAGCGTCTTTATCAGATGAAACGTCGGTCAGTTCGCTTAAATACTGGCTGTTGACCAACACTTTTGGCAGGGTATCGTTGTTCAGTTCAACGACCCAAGTTCCTGCTGGGCTTTTGGTCACAAAAATATCTGGTATAACGGGTTGAACCGCTTCCCCGCCAAAGGCAAGGCCCGGTTTTGGGCTTAGTTCCCTGATCTCGCGGACCATGTCTGTTAGGTCTTCATTGTCAACGCCGCATAACCGTTTTAACCCTGCCATATCACGCTTGGCAAGCATATCAAGATTTTCAACCAGCATTTCCATCGCCGGGTCATAACGGTCAAGTTCCCGCAATTGGATGGCCAGACATTCACTAAGGGACCGCGCAAAAACCCCAACGGGTTCCAGCGTTTGCAGGCTAGATAAAATGCGGTCTAAATCTTCTAGTGTGCAGCCAAGACGGTCTGGAATGTCGATCACAGCATCCCCATCAATATATCCAGATTCGTCAACCAGATCAATAAGGTGGGCTGCAACCAATCGGTCCGCACCGCTGGAGATCGCCACAGCCATTTGGCGGTTCAGATAATCATGTAAGTTTTCAGCGCCTTCAAGGGTTTGGTCTATGCTACGCTCATCCAATATGCCGCCACCGCCGCCGATGGCTCCACCGCCTTCATACCCAAGACCAGCGCTGACAGGGTGGGCTTGGTCAATCGGGGCCTGCGTGCGATCAGAGACAGCATCATTATTATAGATATTTTGACCCATATCCGTATCCAGCGCACTATCGTTGCTACTGCTTAGGTCCATACCGCTTTCCATCGATTTATCGGCAGCGATCAAACCGTCCTGATCTTGGGTGTTCGTGCTTTCGCCCCCCATTTCACTTGGCGATTCGGGTCCATCGAAAAGATCTTCTTTGGTTTGAGTCCCGCCGCCTTCACCGTTAAATTCATCAGCCCCCAATGCCCCTGTCGCATTTGGATCACCCAGTTCCAAAAGGGGGTTGCGTTCCAATTCTGTCATCACATAATCGGAAAGTTCAAGATTAGATAATTGCAAAAGCTTAATAGCTTGTTGCAGCTGGGGCGTCATGACCAGTTGTTGGCTTTGTCTTAAATCTAATCTTGGCGTTAAGGCCATGATTTCATCACCCCCTAAGGTTCGCTAAAAGAATTATTACAAACTAAAACTATCACCCAGATACACACGCCTAACATCAGGGTCCTTTAAGACAGCTTCGGCGTCCCCTTCAAACAAAACATGTCCATCATAGATAATGTAGGCACGGTCAATAATGTCCAGCGTTTCACGAACATTATGATCTGTGATCAAAACACCAATACCACGGTCTTTTAAGTGAGCCGTCAGATCACGGATATCTGCGATCGCTATCGGATCAATACCTGCAAACGGTTCATCCAATAAAACAAAGCGCGGGCGTGCAGCAAGTGCCCTAGCAATTTCAACACGGCGACGTTCCCCACCAGATAGGGCCATAGCTGGCGTATTACGCAAATGAGTGATTGAAAACTCATCCAGTAATTCATCCAGCATTGCATTGCGAAGCGCACGGTCGCTTTCAACAATTTCTAGAACAGCTCTTATGTTTTCCTCCACAGTCATCCCCCGGAAAATTGAGGTTTCTTGTGGCAGATAGCCCACCCCCATACGGGCGCGGCGATACATGGGCAAGTGTGTGACATCTTCGCCGTTAATGCTAACACGACCATCATCAGGGGCAACAAGCCCCGTAATCGTATAAAAACAAGTGGTTTTACCAGCCCCATTTGGCCCTAATAAGCCCACAACTTCGCCGTGGTTTAAGTGCAAAGACACATCCTGTAAAATGCGCCGCCCACCGTAGGATTTTGCAATGCCTTCAATGTGCAAACTTCCGCTAGCAAATGGGGCGGCCTTTGGGGCTGTGGTTTGCGGCAGCACTGGGTCTAAGTCTGAGCGATCCGTGTATGATGTATTTGGGCTTGTCATAGATATTATTATCCTCTCAACCAATATAGTAAGGCATGATAATGATTAAAGATACCCTAATTGGCTCATTTTATGCATGTTATTATGAAAGGCCGCCAAATATGTTTCTAGTTGTAATCAGGAAAACTACGGGTTATCACCGTCCTGATCGGGAACAGTAAATGACCCTTGAACACGGCCCGTCCCTTTTCCGCCGTCGCCCGAGCCATCAAGGCCATCAAGTTTGGTTAAACCTGTGACCAAGTTCATTTCTAAGCGATCCCCTTTAAGGGTATTGTCCGAGCGTGTAAGGATGACATTTCCCCCCAGTGTCACAAGGCGTTTGTCAACATCATAGATGCCCCAGTTGCTGGTAATGGTTTCTGTCGGTGATGTCAGGGATACTTGGCCGACAGCATCTAAGCGGCTGATGGATGGATCATCTAGGCCCGAGCTTGTATCATAAAATACGGTTATTGTTTCGCTTTTAAACGTCATTTTTCCTTGGATGACTTGCACAGTCCCTTTAAAAATTGCACGACCTTGTTTTTGCTGTACTTCCAGTCGCTCGGCTGTGATATTAATGGGTTGCAAGGTATCATGGTTTTTTAATACAGACTGTGCCTGAACGGCTGAAAGCCCAATATGCAAACTGACAAGCAACCCAGTATACGACGCAAAGTGTTTAAAGATTTTTTCAATGACAGCTTGCATTATATGGGTCCAGTTCCGATGAGTATTTTGAGGGTAATATAACATAACTTATTGTCTTTTTGGGGTAATTTTAAACTGAACACCGCCGCTAAAAATTCCAATTTCATCTGATACGCTTAATTCCATACCCCCAGCGGTTATGGTGCCTAGGGGAGTTTGTCCATGAATTGATCCGTGCCCAATTGCGTGCTTAGCTTTTAAATCGATGTCAGCCCCCGACATGTTTAAATTATAGCCATTACCACTATCAACATGAACGCCGCCGATTAAAGACAAGCTGTTTGCTTTTATCCGGTAAATGCCGCTACGTGCAATAACCGAAGCAGGGATACTTTTAATGTTTTCCAGCGCGTTACTCAGGTTCATTTCGGCTCGTATGTCAGTCAGCGTGACCCTAGGTGCATCGGGATTATCTTGAACCCCTTTAGCGGCAGTAAGAACAAACAAGCGATCGATGGCATCCGTCCCCACATAACGCATTTTGGTCATATGCACTTTTCCATCGCTTTGGGAAACATCTTCGGTGGAAAGCGTAAAGCTTACTTCATTGGTATTCACTAAGGGCCAAAAGATCGTTAGCCCCCCAACGATCACCGCCGCGATCGGTAAGATTATGCGCATTACCGCGACAACAGTATCCCACCCTTTATCGCTGACGGAATTTTCCACTGGCAACAATGCTTCACGTGCGTCGCGCCTTGCTGCTTCAAAACTGTCATAATGATCTGGTGTAATTGTCTTCATAACGGGTGTGGTTTCCTAGTGTGAAAAAATATCCGTCTCACCAAAACCGTCAAGGTCCATTGCCGCACGAGTGCTTAAAAAATTAAAACAGGCTTGGGCAAAATCTAAACGTCCTTCGCGGGCCAACATCAAATCTAGTTTGTCTTTCAAGATATGTAAATATAGTACATCACTGGCTGCATACACTTGTTGCGCTTCACTAAGGCTATCAGTACCCCAGTCGCTTGATTGCTGCGTTTTATCCATAATAATGTCAGCGAGTTCGCGCGTTAAATCTTTCAGGCCGTGACGGTCCGTATATGTGCGGACGAGTTTACTGGCGATTTTGGTGCAATAAATTGGTGCTGTATCGACATTTAAATACTGTTTCATCACTGCGATATCAAAACGGGCAAAGTGAAAGATTTTTATGATGCTTTCGTTGATCATCAATGCCCGCAGGTTAGGGGCACTATAATCTGTTCCATCAAATTTAACCAGATGTGCATGGCCGTCCCCACTTGATAATTGCACCACGCATAAGCGGTCTCGCAAAGGGTTTAATCCCATAGTTTCGCTATCAACGGCCACACTCGTGCCGAAGTCTAGCCCACTAGGAAGGTCGTTCTCATACACATGGATCATCATAATTTTATCTCGCCTTCATATTGTTTTATCGGGCAACAGTTTTCGTAGTCTATTATATCCACTGCAGTCTTAACGAGACCTTAGACCAGGTTTTATCATACCCTCTAAGGGTCCATTTTTTCTAGGGCCAATTTAATTTCTGCCGCCTTGGTCCGCGCCCGCATGATAACCTGATCACGGTCAAGGGTTAGGACTTTGCTGTTTTGCATCAGTATTTTACCGTCAACAATTGTTGTGACAATATCATCGGCACTTACGGCGTAAGCTAGATGACTGATTGCATCATAAATTGGGACTAAAGACGTTTTATCTAATGAGATTTGTATCATATCCGCGCGCTTGCCAATTTCTAAACGACCAATCCTATCCCCAAGACCAATAGCATGGGCACCGCCCGACGTTGCCATTGTCACTGCCATCCCAGCAGGAATGACCGTAGAATTGCGCTGATTGCCTTTGTGGATAAGGGCTGCCAGGTGGATTTCATCCCACATGCTAAGATTATTATTTGATGCAGCCCCATCAGTCCCCAAACCAACATGTACACCCGCCGCAATCATTTTATCAATGGGGGAAAAGCCAGCCCCAAGTTTCATATTTGAAGTGGGGTTATGAATCGCCCCAAAGGGCTTGCCAGACATCATTTGAATTTCTTGATCTGTCGGCCAAACGACGTGGGCACCAATCGTGTGAAAGTCCTTAAAATACCCAAGGTTCGCATAATGGCTGATTGATGTTGTGTTATAACGTTCTTGCATGGTTTTTATTTCAGTGTGGTCTTCGGCGATATGGCTTTGGACCGTCACATCCAATGCGCTGGCTGCCTCAGCCACTTGCCTCAAATGATCTGGTTTTACGGTATAGGGCGCATGTGGTGCAAAGGCTGGTGTTATTCGGCTGTTCTTGTTTTTATATTCTTTTACAAAATCGATGCCAGCCGCAAAGCTATCGTCCCAGCCCTGATAACGCGGGCTAGGGAAATCGATCATCGGTGCGCTTATGATAGCTCGCAGACCACACCGGTTCACAACATCTGCGGTGACTTCAGGGTAAAAATACATGTCCGAAAAGGTTGTTGTCCCACCCTCAATCATTTCTAAACAGGCAAGTTCAGCCCCAATGCGGATAAATTCAGCGTCCACAAATTGCCCTTCCATCGGGAAGATATATTTGCTGAGCCATGTCATGAGATCCAGATCATCCGCTAGGCCGCGAAAAAGTGACATCGCGGCATGGGTATGGCCGTTTACAAGCCCAGGCATGAGAATTTTTTCAGTCCCATCAAGAACAGTGGGGGCAGAAAACTGTGCATGAATTTCACTGGCCTGACCAACCGCTACAATTTCACCGCCTAAAATCGCGACAGCCCCGTTCTTGATCAAGCCTGCATCCGTCTCGGTGACAAGATAGTCGCCGCCAACAATCATATCGACCCTGTTGGTCATAGTCTTATCCTTTTGTGTCGCTACAGCATCATAGGACATTATCCAGCTTAGCAGAAAAACAAATGCGGCAATCCTGAAGAATACGTTGCCTATTGTTAAAATGTAATAATGCTGTATCGCTGGTTTCATAGCATACTCCTTGACTTTCATCTGATCCTGTTGAGCTTACAAATATAGCCAATTGCGGTGAATATTGATCCCCTTATTTGGCTATAAGTCTTTATGTCGGTTCGACTTATCAATAAATAATAAGATCATTATTTATTGGTCTCGCTATATGTTCTAGCGCTTATTGATAATCGGTACAATCCATTCGATGTAATTTATAATTAAGACCTAGATTTCATGCAGTTGTTTGGGTTTCATAAAGGTGTTTGATCCGATGATGGTAACGAGACCGTGACAGATGTGCCGCAACCCTCAGCGCTTTTTATAGCCAACTCACCGCCATGCAAGTCGATGATGGATTGTACAATCGCTAACCCAAGTCCCGTACCTTCAATGGCTTTATGTGGGTCTAAACTGCCACGGTCAAAGCGCTCGGTGATCGTGTCAAGGCGGTTCTCAGGAATACCGCATCCCGTGTCAGAAACACAAAAATGGTGCCACTCTTTTTTATGATCTAATGAAATGGTAATGATGCTATGGGGCGGTGAAAATTTTATGGCATTACCGATTAGGTTAATTAAAACTTGTTTCAGCCCAACACTATCAGCCCACACAAGTGGTAACTTTGATTGAATGTTTGTATTAAATTTATGATGCTTTTCATAGGCGAGCGGCGCAATGATCTGGATACAGTCTTCAATGATGGTATCTCCCTTGATATGTTCATATCGTAAGATGCGGGCATCAGCATCCAGTGCGGAGATATCTAAAATATCATTGATGAGACGCATCAAATATGTCCCGCTTTTATGGATATCGGAAATATATTCAGCGTAACGGTCATGCCCCATATCGCCAAACAATTTTTGTTGAATGACATCTGACATGCCAATGATGGCATTTAAGGGGGTTCGAAGTTCGTGGCTCATATTTGCTAGAAAAGATGACTTGGCCTTGTTGGCACGTTCGGCTTCTCGTGCAGACTTCTGCAAGGCGACATTCGCTTCAATATAGGGCGTAATGTCCCTGCATACGGCTATATATGCTTTATCGCCGTGAAAAGGACTTGCGGTTATTGAGGTTTCTATCGTCAACCAATTATCGCGTTTGTTCTTATGCTGCCACACAAAAGTCTGGGACCCTATCAGGCTTGCTACTGCGTAAGCTTTGCGAGTTTTTTCAGCGTAACTTTCACTGTCTGGTAGCTGGTAGGCCGACAGATATGCGCTGCTTTTACCGATAAGGTCATTTTGGTCGTTCACTGCAAACATCTTCACAGCAGCTTCATTGAC
>JABABO010000078.1 GCA_014238195.1 Kordiimonadaceae bacterium
CCTGGATTTATGAAGATAGCTATACCCCTTATTCAGGGACTTGCGCCCATGATGACGCCATCCTGACTTGGGAATATCTCAATATTCCAGAACCTGGACATGGTAACTGTGGTGGTGGTGATTGGGGTGGTCGGATTACAATTCGGATCAATGATGTTATTTTTATCGATCATCTACACATTGGGGGAGACCCTATCAGTAGCGGATGTCGCGGCGCTCGTCTACAATCCTTACGCATAATACGCTTTGATTCGACAAGTATGGTTGGTTCCTTTAAAGGCTATTGGCATTCAGAAAATGTACCGTATTTGGAGATACCTGTTGATACGAATAAAATGCAACACTTAAAACCAGCTTGCATTCCTAGAAAAGAATATGGACCAAAGTGTCATAATTTAAAAGCTATTAATTTTAGTGGAGAGATTTTACCACCCCAATGAGTACCTTTTGATTATATAGCCAAATGCAGTGAGTTTTAATCCCCGCATTTGGCTATATAGGCCATGTCGGTGATCGTTGGTAAAATCGTTGCCTTTTAAAGGCCATAGTGTCAGGATATATTTATCGTTGAAATTGTAAAAAGGGGAGGCCGTCAATGTCATATATCCAGTCTTTATTGGGCATCCAGCGTTTATTAGGTATCGTTTTGCTCGCTATTAGCACAAGCATAGCCGCACAAGCCCATCACGGTGGTGATCATGATGGTGGCAGCGAATTTGAGCTTATCACCTGTATCCCCGAGCTTGGTTTTTTTGAAATCAGACCCATTATGTATTATGGTAGCACAAAACATATTTTTTACACAGACCCAAAGGTTGCTTTGGATTTTCATGAAAAAACAGGCCATATTGCCCACAATAAGCATATCAGGGAAACTTATACAGGCACATGTCCTAGCGAAAAAGGCATCCTATCATGGGAATATACCAACAAAATTGAACCTGGTCGCGGTGCTTGTGGTGCAGGCGATTGGGGTGGTACCCTCACTGTTTACCTCAATGATATACTTATTGTTGATAATATACATTTAGGAGGTACACCTGCAGGAACATGCAGAGGGAGTCGCCTTCAAAACTTGCAACTTACTAATTTCGATTTAAACGAATTTAATGCAGTATTGACAGGCTATTGGCTCGACAACTATTCACCACTTTTTGAAAAGCTATTATCTGCACCTATTACTGACGAGAAAATCAATTCTATCCCCTCAGAATGTGTACAACGTATTTCACCTATAGGAACATGTAAAATAAAATTCACCTATGACCAATTCATATCAATACGGTAATTGTCATAATATACTTAACAAGCATATCTAGTTTTAACTGACTTCAAAGTCTGTCATCGTGTTATATTAATATTCTTATATTTTCCTGAAAGTTGCAAAATTAACCCTCCCTTAAATAGAGTGGTTGATTGGGGGAGCACCTTTATGTAAAAACCGTCGGAAACTAGTAAATCCATATCAATCCAACCCTCAACCTTAGTTTTACGAGCGTTTGGATAACTCTGGTTTATTTCTAATTTCGCAGCCTCCCAGTCTTTATACGAAACAGCAAAAAGAAATTTTTTGTATAAATTAGAAAATGTTATACCGTGCATGTTAAATGCGTGGTCAGCGATGGTCATTTGCATACCTTCTGGTAAGGTATCAAAAAAAGTTCGGCTCATATTACCTGTACTAAAGAAATGCCCCAATTCGCGTTGCAAGGATGCTTTGGCAGTTGTCATGGCGTCTTCTTCTTTGACCTGCAAGGACGTTACGGATTGATAATGCCCCGCGCGGTAGCCAAGGTAAGGATTATCCCGCGCTTGATTTTGGACGGTCTGCCCTTGTAGGTTTAGCAGAGCATTCGCCGCTCTTAGGGATTCGTTTTCTTGCTCTATATTTGTTCCCCTTGTTTGCACGCTTTGATACTCAGCGCGGACTTGATTGTCTGTCGCTTTATGGCCTGAAGGGTCATAAAAGGGTAACACACTGTTATGGACTTTTAGGGCATCATTTTCGTCTTCTAACAACTCGCCAATGCCTGCTGTGACTTGGCCGCCGCTATCCAGATACATATGTAAAATCGTATCCTCAAACGCGCGGGAACTGAGCGCTGCAAAATATGTGGTTTCTGGAAACGGGATTTTGGGATATTTGCGCTGTCCTGGCCGTGTAATTAAGACCCCGTCCATGCCCATAATGCGCAAGCCTGTACCTTTTTGCACCAGATACATGCGCTGCTTGTCAGTTGGGTCATTCGCCCAGCCTGCGCTACCCATACGCAACTGTGTTTGGATGAATTTATCCTGTTCCTGCGTTAGCTGTTGCACATAAGCCCTCATCGTCGCCGCTTTTGAGGCATTGAGGGTTTTGAGCATTGCCGTACTGGCGTGCATGTTCGGCGCGATGTGGATAGCCATGCGCATTAGTCCAAATTGATTAAGGGGGTAAACCATGTGTCTGTCCTTTCTGTAGCCAAATGCAGTGAATAGTGATCACCTTATTTGGCTGTAAATGTTTGTGTCGGTTCGACTTATCCCAAGAGGCTTTGCGAATAATAAGTTTATTATTTATTGGTCTCGCTTTTGTGTCGGTTCGACTTATCAACAAATAATAAGATTATTATTTGTTGGTCTCGCTATACCACGCTAAGGGTGATTTCACCGCTGGAGATGAGGTTGATGTCGTAGGTCACTTCGTTTTCAACTTCGCCCGACATGGCCATCGAGTTAACCAAAAAATCACAGG
>JABABO010000067.1 GCA_014238195.1 Kordiimonadaceae bacterium
CTGATTGCGTAGATATGTACCATAGCAAGGAAGTTTTGTCTGAGTTTTTCATATCGCATTGCCAACCTCCGCATATCTTTCATTGAGCAGAAGAAGCGTTCGACGATATTGCGCATAGCATAAAGCTTTTGATCATGAGGGACAGGGTTTTTGGCATTTGATTTTGTAGGGATTACTGCTTGGGCACCCATGTCCGCGATACGGTGCCGAATGTCCTTGCTGCCATAGGCTTTGTCAGCCACCACTGCTTTTGGGTTTTCCTCATGCCCTTCCAAAAGGGCAATCATTTCCTTGCTATCATGAAGCTGAGCCCCCGTTATCGTGGCTTTAACCAAGCGTCCATACTCATCGACTACAGCGTGAACTTTACTCGAGCGGCCTCCGCGTGAGCGGCCGATACCCTGCGCCAGCTCCCCCCTTTTGCGCCTGAAGCGGCGCGGTGAGCTTTGACGATACTGCTGTCTATGAAGAAGAGACTGTCTTTATGCGAGGTTGCCAGTGCCTCGAATATGCCCTGCCAGACCCCGCGCTGTGCCCAACGGGCGTATCGGTTATAAACCGTAGTGCGAGGCCCATAACGCTCTGGCAGATCACGCCAAGGCGCGCCGGTCATCAACTCTGCGAGGGCCTTTTTTGTTAGCCGGCAATAAGGATTTAATCGTATCCCATTCAGTATCTGATAAGTCAAAACGCATGATAAATGAGGTGGTCCTAAAAAACTGGACATAACATTAATTTCAATAACTTATATTGGGCTCAAACCCTAATAGAAAGAATTATATTAGAACCCTGAAGGCTGGTCATAGTTTATAAGTAAAACTCCTTCGAAATGCTGTTCTAAATGCAATTAGCGTGACTAAGAAAGGAATCACCCCCATTGCTTTGATAAGATGCTCTTGGCTCTCGACCTCAAGAATTTGCCCCTGCGCATAATCAATCGCCTTCAGCATCATTCCAAGTAAAAGACCACTAAACCCGATTCCAACCTTAGATGAAAACGTAAACATGCCAAATACTAGCACATCATTTATCCCTATATAAGCAGTTTCAGCTAGCTGGTCTACCAAAGTAGTCCATATCAATGTTGTTATTGCTGCAGAAACAGACGCCATTAACGCAACACTCAAGAATGCACTCAGAATCGATGTATTAGCGAATTGAACGAAAAAAATTGACGTCCCAGCCGTGAAAACAAGTAAAAATTTTATTAACTTTTCTCGGCAAAGACTTTTGCCAATTTTAACAATGAAAAATTGTGTTACTAGCGTAGAAATTGCTATTGTAAAAATAAAATACCCCGTGAAATTTACTTTATCCAATATGTAGGTTGAATAAAATGGGATCATTTTACCAAAAAAAGACCAACCAATAGAAAGAAAAAACATGCCTAAGAAAATCGGGGAAAATTCCAGGAAAGAGCGAAAATCTAAGGAATTTTTTTCAAGGGAAAAATTATACATATGAGTTTCGCAATCGGGCAAATTTCTGTTCATAAAAAAGAGTAAGCAAGATGAAATAAGCGCAATCGCAGAAAAAATAATTGCCACAATCAAGAAATTGGATTGGACTTGTTCGGGCGAACGAGTAGCCAGAATAGAAACAGTCGACAGCCCAAGAGTAATTGTTGCTAAAGACCCAGCTACTAGCCTAATTGCAGATAAAAATAATCTGCTATTATTGGTATTTGATAAACGCCCCAATAGAGTGTTTTGAGGTACATCATAGATTGTATAAGCTGTCCTAAAAACAAGTCCCACAACAAGCGAATATATTATCAATTCATGCTGTGATAAAGGCGGTTTATAAAATACAAGACAAAATGAAATTGCACTCACTGTGGCCCCTAATATTTGCATCCGCAAAAGCATAGTATTGTTCATACTACATCGAGTAAGGATCAATCCCAAAATTGGATCAGTAATGGCATCCCAAATTAAGAAAGTAAATATCATTAACCCAAGAGTAGTCCCATCAATCATATAGATTTCAGCCAAAAAAAAGGCAAAAACCAATTCACCCATACTCCAAAACAATGTTTTGCCAAAGTGCGCAAATCCATAGCTGATAGATGGGCTGACTGGAAACCTATCCCGCACGATCATGTTTCAAAGAAAAAATTGAGATTTGAATGGCCCTGCCGCAGCGCCAATCGCGGTAGCATCGCCAGAAATGGCACTAGGAATGACTATAGGTACAGGAATGCTTATTCCACGCCTTTTAATGGATTCAAACCTAACTATGTCACAGAGTTTTTCTGCAAGTGTGATCGGAATTCTGCCCCCCAATATGATGACTTCTGGATCCAAGACCGCAGTAAGCGAATTAATAATTTGCTGAAATCTGGGTTTAATCAATTCCATCCACTCTTCAACCCCTGGCCAATTGACATCAAAACTAAGAAGAAATTCATTAAGATCAGAGAATGTTTTACCATGCTTATTAACTTCCCGCCGCAATAATTCAATAGTTGGCCGATATTCATAATCTTCACCTGATAAAATCCCTGCAAATTCGCCAGCATTACCATGCCCACCACGTACAACATTCCCATTAACAACCAACCCTCCCCCGAGGCCTTTTGAAAAATAGATATAACCAAAAGTATCGTATTTAAGGCCTGCTCCTACCATATTCTCAGCTAGCGCTGCTGCATTACCATCATTGTCCAACCAAACAGGTAAATGCAGATGATTTGAGAGAATAATATCAATATCACAAAAGGCGAGAGCTTTAAGTGGATATGGAGGATTAATTTGTAGGCGTTTTCCTGTAAAATACCCAGTTATTCCTACTCCTACACCAAATATAGATTCATCTTTAATATTATGTTCTTGTCGTAAGATGCCGATCAAATCCTCAATGGTTGTCAGCACCCCATCAAGTGACGGGTCAGAAAGAGGCACTGTTCTTAACTCTAGGATTTTTCCAGAAAAATTCATAATACTTCCAGATACTGCATCGGTCATAATTGAAATGCCAAATGTATGAACAGCCTCTGGAAATATTCTAATAAGTCGACTGGGCTGTCCCCGTCCTTGAACAACTGCTTTCCCTTTGATCAAAAAGCCTCGCTGCAATAAACTACTAACAATGCGGGAGACAGATTGCGCAGTCAAGTTGGTTAATCGCGTAATATTAGCACAGCTAATTTCTTCATGCCGTCTGATCACATCGAGCACAATTCGTTCATTTCTTGACATAACGCAGTCACCAGTTGAGCGTAAAAAACGCTGGTTAATTTTTGCGAGATTATGTTCTGCGAATGTCATAATTTATTCACATATCATTTCTCTTCATGAATTTAAAGAATTATGATTTAAAATCAATCAACCTGAGATAGCCTAAATTTTATGTCCCGAATATGATATTCACTTCAATCAAGTCAACGAATTCTAATCCCGTTAACAAAAATGTTTTGTTAGCGTTAATAGTTACAAGTAAACCAGCGTCTGTCTGGTTAGAAGCACTAATCAATGCATTCAAATCTACAAAATCTGTCTCTGATAAATCAAGTATATCATTATTCATATCAAAATCAGTGACATGGTCATGCCCACTTCCAAGGGTGAAGGCAAATATATCATTGCCAGTGCCGCCAGTTAATTGGTCATTGCCAGCGCCGCCCCAAAGGATATCATTGTAACCGCCCCCAAAAAGGGTATCATTGCCATCACCGCCAAAAACAATATCATTACCATGTCCACCAATCACGCTATCATCGCCGTAACCACCACCGATCGTGTCATAACCATCACCGCCGACAACTATGTCATTGCCCGTGCCGCCCCAAAGGGTATCATTGTGACTGCCCCCAAAAAGGGTATCATTGCCATCACCGCCGAAAGCAATATGTCCACTAATCACGCTATCGTCGCCGTCACCACCGCCGATCGTATCGCTACCATCACCCCCCAAAAGGGTGTCATTACCTGCACCACCCCAAAGGGTATCGTTACCATCACCCCCAAAAAGGGTGTCATTACCTGCATCACCCCAAAGGGTATCATCTGAGGTGCCACCCTCCATGGAATCATCGCCTGCACCGCCACGTAGAACATCCGCATGAGCCCCTCCCTGCATCCAATCCTCACCTTCGCCGCCATAGAGTGTATCAAAGCCCCGACCACCCATTAGTGTGTCTTGGTGTTCACCACCAAACATCAGATCATTCCCGTGTCCGCCAATCACGTTATCGTCACCGCCACCACCACCGATCGTATCATCGCCTGCACCGCCAACAACTATGTCATGCCCAATGCCTGCCCACACAGTATTATTGCTACCATGATCTGGAAAGTGGCCACTTTTAAAGCCTACATAGATAAAATCGTCGCCGTCACCACCCAACAAAAGGTCATCACCATTGCCACCTTCAATCGTATCATCACCATCGCCGCCGTTAATCGTATCATTCCCGTTGCCACCATCAACATAATCACCACCAGATAGTGCTTTTACTAGATCTGCATCATAGCCATATTCTAAAAAATCATCAAAAGACGTGGGCACTGTCTGATTTTCTGTCAAATCCGATGTTAGTTTTGTTGAATGATCATTCGATACAGGCCCTTCATATCTAGGGTAGGTAATATCTGCGGACAACAGGCCATTACCCCCGTACACGATATAACTGGCACTTATGTTGAACTCAGGAGCATTTATACCGTATAGGTTATCAATGCCAATCGCACCAATAATAACATCACTGTAGCCATCACCGTTGATATCCCCTGCGCCAGAAACAGACCAACCGCTGAAGTCATTATTGTTGGTACCACTTAACTTAAAGCCATTACTACCGTCTAGGCTAGAAAGGGCGATTGATGAAATAGAGACACCACCATTGGCAGAATCGTTATTAAAGCCAAACACTACATAGCTGGCGCCAGTATCTGAGTTTACATGGTACGCTCCAATGATTATATCGTCGTACCCATCGCCGTTGAAATCACCAGCACTGGAAACAAAATTTCGACTTACATCACCATTCTCAATAACAGGCAAGGCAAAGCCATTGTTACCGTCAAGGGTAGCTAAATTTATGTTACTTGATAAATTAGCACCGCCAAACACCACATAGCTTGTATTTGCATAGCTAAAATACTCCTTTGCCCCAACGACTAGGTCATCATAACCATCGCCGTTAACATCACCCGCACTTGCGACAGAATAACCATTACCAAAAACACTCGTCAGCGTTACGCCCTCGTCCGCACTAAAACTATTAAGGTCTATATTGCCAATGTCATCGCCGCCACCAAACACCACATAGGTTTCTTTTGCGCCAGGGGCCCCAATGATTACATCATCGAAACCATCACCGTTGATATCCCCTGCGCCAGAAACAGACCAACCGCTTTTGTCATTATTGTTATTGCCGATCAGTGTAAAACCAAAATCGTTTAGGGATTCTCGATTAATAACAACCGTTTCAGGATCATCGAAGCCAAACACCACATAGGTTTCGCCAGTAGCTGAGTTTACATCGGACGCTCCAATGATTATATCATCAAAGCCATCGCCATTTATATCCCCAGCACCAGAGACACTGATCCCAAGATCTCCATCCAAGTCAATTATAGCAAAACCATGGTCACCATCCAGGTCTTTTAAAGATAATTCGCCTAAAGATAATTCGCCGTCATGGAAAGCACCTTGCTTTCTGCCAAAAAACACATAAGCTGCATTGCTAACGCGGGGTGCCAATAAGGCTAAATTATTTCTAGCCGCCACCCCAATGATTATATCGTCGTACCCATCACCGTTAATATCCCCAGCACTAGAGACTATGCCACCGCTGGCTACAGTTTCATCAGCACTAAGCAGGCTAAAGCCATTTGTACCATTAAGGGCGGTAATATCTATAACAGAAGGTTTGATGCTGTCAGTCTGGAAACCAAACACCACATAGGTTTCTTTTGTGTTAAGAGCTTCAATGAGTACATCATCGAAGCCATCACCGTTAATATCCCCACCATTAGATACAGAATTGCCACCATATGTACTCTCGCCAAAACCTTCAACAACAAAACCATTGCTGCCATCAAGAAGACTACCTAGGTTATAAGAGGCAGCATAATTATCTGGCACATCAGTGACTCTGATGATCAGATTTTGGCTTTCTGATATAGTCACATCATCATGACTGGTCGCCACGACCCTAAGGTCATAATCGTTATCACCATCATGATCCCGTGGGTCTTCAAAATCAGCCACAGATTTAAAATTTAATTTACCTGTATTGCTATCGATAAAGAAATTAACGGCATCATCACCGTCAATACTGTAACTCACACCGTCATCTGCTGCCCCACCCTGTAAGCTAGCCTGAATATCTAGAATAACGCCTGTGGGGTTTTCTAAAACGGATATAAAATTTGGGCCCTCGAATTTTATCGTCATCTAAATCACTCCACAATATTATACACCTATATAAACGGCCAAAACCACTTAGAACAAATTATCAACACCAATTAATCTAAACGACTGCAAAACGTCTTGATAAATGATTTAGCGCGCATCCATGTGCTACTCAACAAGCTATATGACATAATCTCTTTACCCCTAAACTCTGTATCGACGCCATGTTCCTTAGCAAACTCTTCCTTCATAGTGATTAATTCGTCTATATCTGGAAAAGCTTCCTTCTCGACATAGGTTTTAAAAGCTCGACACTTATCATCAGATAAGGAAACATTTGATGAACTATTTACGTCGAAAGGATTGTGGATTGTTTCGGTAAAACTGTTAGAATTTCCAAATGGTGCAAAAATTTCCCTGCCCTTTTCATTGACAAAAGACTTATCAACATGAGCAGCCATTAACGTTAAAGCACTTACTAAATTTTTAAGCGTTGATGCGGACTTAGATAAATCGGCTATTTTATACATTGTAGCCGCTACTTCTTCGGATTTTTCAGGATCGTCTCCCCGAAGTTTATAAAACCCATCACGCAACCATGTGGCCAATGTAAGATTTTTCCAACCAGGATCAGTTGTATTAAGTTTTCCATTAACATAATCTATTTTATAACGAACTGCATCCCTATAAGCTATCTCAGCATTTAACCCAAGATCAGGGTTATCATACATTCCCATTTCCTGCGCCGCCCGATCTATAGGCGTATCTGTTGTGAGAGAACCGTAATAATCATTATCAAGCGCATAAGTTATATAATCAGATTTGGTTCTTGCTGTAGTCTTACCAAAATCAACTTGCTTGATTTCCCTCGTCTTATCTTGAAAAGTATGCTGAAAAATAATAGCGTTTGAAGGGTCAAATTGGTACCTATCCTTAAGGCTATTAAGTGCAATAAGATAATCTGGGTGTCTAACGGAGAGCCCTATTGCAAGCGTTTGCCAATCTTCCTTATCAATTAATTTGGAAATACCTTTTTTTCTACCTATCTTAATTTTTAAGTTACCCACACTAAAGGAATGCAGGACATGACGTATATTTTCTGAAATTATTTGCGCCATAACAATGGGATTTTCCATCTTTCTCATCGATGCCCCACCATTATTCCTAGCATCTTTATTATACTGAGCAATCTGCGCCCTAAATGAGCTAGATAGATCATCCGCTATTCTATGCGCCATTTCTATATCTTTGTTCATAGGTCTTGATGAGAAGCTTTCACCAGCACTTGCCTCAGAATCATCGTAAAATTTGTCGTCAAATTTTTTTTCCTCCACCAAGTGACTAACAATTTTCTTCATTGATGGTAGGCTAGAAAGTTCCCACGATATAACATCAAAATATGGCATTAATCCCAAAACCCAATTAATACGAAGATAGGCAGCAAGTTCCGCTTTACGAAGTGATTTATCATCCAAATCGAAAAACTGATAATATTTGAGAAATTCAAATTTCTCAGATTTACGCATAGAGGACCACTCTCCGTTAACCGACCAAAACATTTTTGGGAGTATATTTTCATAATCTTTTGGGGAGAAGCCAAACACATTCTTATTTAAAACCCGTTCGTCAACGTCAATACCCGAGCCAACTAACACAGGTATTATTGTTGGCTTCTTAGGTAGGGCGAGAAATTTTTCAAACATATTTTCCCCAAAAAGCTCTATAAATTCTCTTTTTATTTGAGGCCAACCGCCAGGAAATGCGTTCGTATAAACCTTGGCAGACATATACGGTATATAGTCTGGGTTATTGACTGCCATAGCCATAAAAGCAAGTATAGACCTTTCCCGACAGTCAAATACAATATGGTGACCCGAAGGGCGCCCGTTTGGTGCTTTGATGAGTTTAATTAAATTCACAAAATTTTCAGCTGGCTGAAATGCCAAAGTTTTCATAACCTCATACGTTGGTTTTTCTTCAAGCAATAACGGTAATTTTACATAATCTCGTATCTCTACAACCTCATCATAAGTCATTTCTTCAATCTGCTTGGGCAAATTAGCATGATCACCAATTTCTGAATTATAATATTTACCATGGGCCGCCAACAAACGCCCATCCCATGTCATCATTGCATCAATTTCAGGAGTTTTGTAACCTGCGACCATACCCAGCAACATCGCCTGAAAGCTATTTTCAGGAATACCTGATTCAAGACTAATGAAACCTCGGTGCAGGATTGTAGGCAAATAAGGCACTTTATGAGGGTCTGACGTATAATGATTATGCTTTCTGATTTCGAGCGGAAAATAGCCTCGTTCTTTAAATCGGCCTGCTATTTCTGAGTTCTGCATATTCTTATTAAAGACAGCCACCTGTTCAGGCGTATGTAATTTCGACATTCTTCCTTGAAAGTGAGATTTTGGATTAATGGCCCCTTGCATAACAATTCTAGAATAATTGGCTTGCGCCTCTAGCGGTAATTCCAGCAATTCTGTTCTAAAAGATACGTATGCTTTTGCTATATTCCTCAGCAGACGTTTATACTCCTGACTCCCTATTTCATATTTAAGTAACTGATTAGCCCATTCTATCACCGGCCTTCTGTATTTATCATTCAACAACCCAACAGCCATGTCACCCGTATAGGCACCATATGGAAGAAAAGCATTCCATGCGTCTGTTTTCGGAGACCAATTCGCTAGTTTAGGGTCCTTAGCATATGGCCCAAAACCATGATCAGAGTCAGTATCCGAAGATTCATTATTAGCAGATGAAGCATCTAAACCAGTCTGAGATGAAGAGGTGTCGCCAGGGCCTGCAAAAACTGAAATACTTTGCAACACCATAGCAATCACAACTATCAAAGTACGAATACTTTTTGTAAAAGACCAGTCAATCATGCAATCAATCATGGCTGGCCCCAAATATTAAACACACCCCATTCCCGTCACTAGTATTAATTTGTATTGGCATCCTCACTATATCTTCCGTAAGAACAAACATCTGCGAAGAAGATACGCGCCCTATTTTTCATGCCATGAAGTGCATTCATACTCGGCCATTTGTGCGGCCAAAAATAATCACTAACCCCCCACTTTTTAGCAAATGTCTTCTTATTTTCTATTGCTCTATCAATCGCAGGGCGTATATTATTCTCGTAATGCGTGTCTAAAATGTTACACCGATTCTCAGGCAAATAAATTCTTCCTGCGCCTGCGCGGTCTTCTCTAAAAGGATTATGTGTTCTCTTTATAATACTGGAAGTAGAATTGTGTAGAGGGCTAAATAATTTCCAAGTCCCCGCCTCAACCATAGGCGGATATGTCCCCACTTGCGCTAACTGTAATAGATAAGTGAGAAAATTTAGTGTGCTATTAAAAGCCTTTACATTCATAGAATCAGTACCCATAACCTTCATTTGTGCATTTATTTCATCGGCTGTCTTTTCGTCATTTTTATGTAGCATATAATTCCCGTCCGGCCATGGGGCTATTTTATATGTACTATAACCGCTCGGTTCAATTCCCTTTAAAAGTATCTCAACAGCGTGAGCATTATACATAACATCCGTTCTATAAGATGTGTCAACGTGAAGGTTAAGATTATTACCTTTAGTATAGAAGTTCCCAAAATACCCCATCATAGAGAATGGCGTATCTGTTGTGACAGCTTGAAAGCGATTCTTTATGAAGAGCGTATAGCCCCAAAACCTTCTTAAAGTTCTGGCGTAAAACCTAGCAAAATCCGAAATCGATACTTGGCCAGCTGTACCACCAAACCTCAACTGGACAACCAAAGGTGTCACATTATAGTTTATTAGGTGTATGTCTTTTTCATCGAACGCTGCGACAATCTGATCTCCATGTCTCTCAGACCCCATCTTTCCGACGCTGTCCCACCACTCTGGCGAAACGGCTATGGGCAGATGACCGTCTGCTCCTACCTTAACTATAATTTTACCCTGAGCAAACCAGTCGAGTGTTTCGATTATTATGTCTCCCATTATCGCTTCGACTAGAGGGCGGATTACCAGTGCCCTTTGAGGGTCAGTATTTTTAGCATGCGCAATTATTGTCTGGTTAGACGACTTATACAACGCCTCCATAATTTCAAATGGAACTTTATTGTCTGTAATTTCAACATCCTGACGGATATCATCCAGAAAAGCAATCGCTTTTGATAAAGTCTCTTTGATTGGTGGTAGGCTACTGAGTTCGAACGCTACAATGTTAAAATCCCCCATAAAACTCATACCCCACCTAACATTCATAAAGGAGAGCATTTGTACCTTAAGAAGTTCTTTATCACTCACACTGAGGAACTCAAACATGCGGAAAAAAGCTCCGTTCTTCGGATTATTTCGCAGATCGTCGTAATCCCCACCCTTTGCATAAAATGATAATTTTTCAAAAATTTCTTCAAAATCATCCATGTCAAACCCCTCTATGTTTGCCTCAAACACCTCTGAGGTGATATCAACACTCGAGCCAGCTATAATGGGTATTATTGCTGGCTTCTCCTTTAAGGAACGAAATTTTTGAAGCTTCTCTTTCCCATCTTCCCCAAATTTTTTTTTAAATAATTTTTTCAGCTGAGGCCCACCGCCAGGTAATGCGTTCTTATAAAACTTGGCACCCATATACGGGATATACTCTGGCTTATCGACCGCTAAAACCATAAAAGCAATTGGACTCAGCTCCCGACAGTCAGCTATGACGGTGGTCCCATCATTAAATACTTTAGCTATAGCTACAAAATCTGGAAATCGCTGAAATGCGTTAGCAACCATAGTCTCAAATTTTGGGACAGCCGAAATCACTAGAGGTACTTTTGCTGGCCCCACTTTCTCATAAACTTCATCCGAATTCATTGTTTCGATATTTCTGTTAGGACTATCATAAGCACCAACTTCTGAATTATAATGTCTACCATGAGACGCCCACAAAACGAGATCCTTTGACATCATTACATCAATTTCAAAACTAAAAAAGCCATGAAGTTTACCAAATATCATCGATTGTATGCTGTTTTCAGGAATACCAAAAGCCAAATTGATCATACCTCTGTGTATGAGTGTAATTAGATAGGCCTCCTCAGATATGTCCGAACGCTTATGCTTTGTAATTTCCTTTAGAAAATTGCCCCGAGGTTCAAATAGCGCTGCATTCTCTGGTTTAGCCAAGAAATCATTTAAGGCCTGCGTCTGTTCAACCGTATGTATTGGCGACGACCCCATACCAAAACTAGTATTTGGATTACCATACTCTCCGTTCATAAACGCTGCATGATATTGAGCTTGCTTTTCTAGAGGCAATTCCATGAAATCTTTGGACGCTAATTTATAGTACTTGTGCATAGTACTGTATATTTCCACTCGCCTTTCATCTGTAGTATTTTTCCAATTTAATTCATTAGGTAACACTATGAGTGCATCATAATATTTTCGATTATTATGTAACGTCCCAAGAATCAGTGGTTGCGTCATGGCACCATATCGAAGAAACGTACTATTTCTTTGTGGGGACCAATCCCTGTACTTAGGATTTGTAGCATATGGCCCGAACGCGTGGCTATGCGCGTGATTTTTATTATTAGTATCAGTCTCATCCTCAGACGAAGAGGTACTACTACCGGCATGGGCATTGGTATCATCAGACATGTACTCACGGGCATGATCAGGGGAATCGTCTTCCGGAGGGGGGGCCGCAAAAACCGAAGTGCTTTGCAACACCATAGTAATAACAAACATCAAAGCACAAATACTTCTTTTAAAGGACCAATCAGTCATAGCTTATCTCCCAAATATTAAACATCCCATTCAACAAAAAACGAATATAGTGAAACTCAATTGACTTAAATCCAAAGGACATATTCCAAAAAGGTAAAAATTATTTCGCCAATATAATGATTTCACATACTGTAATATTCAAATTTTCTACCAATCATCAATTTTTTCTACGGCATTATTAGTTGTATTTTTTCTGTCCATCCAAATTTGGCTGCTTGCATTCAATGTTTGCTTAAATAATTCCGCCATTATTTCATCGGACATGCCTCGGTTTGCTGTTAATTCACACAGCCTATAAAACATCTCTCTAACCACTAGCAGCTCATTGGTCCGACCTATAAACTCAGCTTCGCTCGCTGCTCTATCCTTTTCAATGTCAAATTGACCATTTATAGTTGCTTCGCCTGCCTTAGCAGTGACATCGGATTTACGAGATGATACAAAACCAGCATCAGGGGCGGGTTGAATACAAAATAACATAGGCTTTTGAACATCAACTACCATGATTTGTGAAGTCGTTGCATCGAAAGAAATAGCACCTGTGCTTTTGAGCTGTGTGGCCTTAGGGTAATTACCCGTTAAATCACTAGACAAAAGAGACCCACAACCTGCCAAGCTAAATAATACAATATAGCTTAATAGAAATTTTACGCCCCCGACAGGAAAGCCTAATTTAGCATGAAACGCTCTATTGCTTAGCATGAATCATTCACTTCCATCCTAGCATTAAAAGTGGTGCCTACAGTTCTAAAGCATTTACGCCCAGGCAGGGCCCCATATTTTCGGGTGACACCCGCTTTACTCCATTGATTAACGCCCGTCTTGGCCTTCGCTCGGACTGTAATATTCTGAGCATCCCCCGCCATGTATAGCCTTTTTTTCCAACCAAGCCCCCGACTCCCAGATTTATATTGCTTGTCTTCCAGAACACCTAAATCATTAAACTGTTGCCACTCAACAAAAAATTTCGACTTATATTTCCCCCCATTTTTAAGCTTAATATAAGCATTGTCATACTGCTGACACTCTGAGCGAATATAGTTACTCAAGTAACGCATATTAACAGTGCGCCCACTTTTTAAATCAGCAACCGTATAAGAAATAGGGTAACCTATGTTTGTGGGGGAAAATTGCATCCCTTTTTTAATAACTTCTTGCAAGGACTGGCTTACATCTACCTTACCATCAAAAAGCAGACTGGAATCATCCACCCCACCTCCAAAAACATATACATAAAGACTAGAATCTTTAAGAATTTTCTCGTACTCAGCCGTAGCATCAGCATTAGCTGAAGCGCCCGTAGTATAATAATTAAGTGCAGCTTCTGCGTTCATACTTTTAGTAGCTTTAGAAACCTGCATCGTGACCACTATATTCCTGCCATAATCGACATTGCGCACATAACCGACAGGAGAGGAGGCAGGATAATTATGTGAAGTTAACGTTACATTGTCGCTAAAAACTTCACCAGGGGATGTAGGGCCAGAATATACCACGCTATAGTATACTTGCTTAAATACATTGACAATAGTTGTTGATTCTTTACCTGTCTTCACTTCTAAATTAGCCGTTGCAGAATTCCCAGACCATTGCGCGCCCAATCCTAAAGAAGCCCCTATCTGTTCAGAAGAAAACGCAGTAACAGATGAAAAAGATGCCCTAGCACCAACCATATAGTTGCGCGCTTCTTTCACCTCAAACCAATTATCCACGATATTTTCAATGGTACTTGATACCCTAGCATAATTTGGGGAACTGACCTCGGCCACTCCCAGCTTTCCCAAACCAGGCAAATCAACTTTCAGAGTAATCGGGCTGTGGGGGAGTGAAACTGGAGAGGGATATCCCTTAACTAACGATTCATCCAAACGAATCAGCGCCCCTGGATAGACTACACCAGAACCAGGGTCTAACAAGGAAGCTTGTGTGAAACCCTTTTCCCCAGCAGATTCACTAATATTTTTGCAAACAACGACAGAGTCTCTACGCGAACTTCGTTCAAAATCCTTAGCCACTTTAACTCTGGACTTGGCTGGAACACTTAACAATATATCTAAATCATAATTCAAATTTTGAATATAATTTTCTCTCTGGTCACTGTGTTCTTGGCTATATTTAGCATCATCAGCCTGAAAAGTGTGCGCAACACCAGAGGAAAAAACAATAAAAATTGGTACCCCAAGGCCCAAACTGGCTAATTTTCCTAATTTATCCTTAAACATATCCACCCCTCTGAATTTTGAGATATACAATTAAAACTCAATAAAACTCAATAAAACTCAATAAAACATTTTGTTACCGAAACGATAATATGTTTTAATAAATATTGTCAAGGTAGGAAATTATTTAAAATAAATAACTTATAGGTGTATTACATGAATATGAGGCTGTTTACCTGACGGAAATGACCGATAGCTTCACTGCTAGGCAGGCCATCAGCGACTGAATTGAATTTGATAATCACAACCAGTTGCATTCATCCCTTGACGACAGCACCCCTTTGAGGTTTACTCCCAAAATCCAGAGAAGGAGGCACCCCTTCTCTGGATCAACAAGTCAAATTGGCGGCATAATGAGCAACAGGGTATACCTTAAATTCACGGCCAACCTGTCAGAACAATCAGGACTTTATTCAATATAGAGGATCAATTGCTTATGTTTATTAAAAAATTATTAATACTTTGTATTATGTGGTTAAGCGGATATTGTAATCTTGTCTTAGCTAAAGACTTAGCTGCTGAGATTTCTTTACTTAGTTATAATATAAGAGTAGAGCACGATCCACATGCTTGGGTTCAAAGACGGGAGGCTGCGTTTAATGAGCTTCTAGCTATGGATTATGATATTATAGCTATTCAAGAAGCTTCCGAACTTATGTTGGCTGATTACGTCGATAACTTATCTGAATACGAGATGTACCTTGGGGGTAGGAGTGATGGCCGCTCTTGGAAACAAAGTTGGTATGAATTCATGCCCATATTTTATAAAACAGATAAATTCAAGTTAGAAAAAAGTGGTTATTTTTGGGTAAGTGAGACGCCCCACAAACCAGGGACAACCCTTAAGAACACCAAAAAAAACGCACGGGTTTTTACATGGGTTTCTCTCAGAGAAATAACAACAAATAAGAGCTTATTAGTAGGCAATGTACATATTCATGGCAAACGAGCAGATGATGCTATACGTGTTATTCTGAACGAACTGAAGAAAGAAAACATTGAAAATCAAATAGTACTTGCTGGAGATTTTAATATAACTCCAGACGCCAAACTCTTTATGAATTTAAACAAAGAGTTAAATAATGCAGGATTAATAGATGCTCGTCAAGTATCTCCCCTACTCATTGGGCCTGAACAAACAGTGATTGGTAAAGGGGAGATGGTCCCAAGTAGTAAGAATAAATTTAAATATGGAAAGAATGCTCGGCGGATAGACTATATTTTCTTGGATGATCGCTTTGAAGTTATAGAATATGCTAATAGAAAGCGTGCATTTAAACCAAACCTTTTCGTTTCAGACCATTTTCCTATTTCGGTTACTTTTCGAATGACTGCCAATGAGTAGCTGGGCTGAACTAATCTTAAAAGTAAACAATTAATATGAATCCCCCGTGGCGTGCAAAACTTGCCCTACTGAAGAAGCTGCGTTTCTAGGTTTCAAAAACACTGAAAAAGGGTTACCTAGATAAACCCATCAATTTTGCAAAATAGTCCGTTTCAAGATGTTACTAACAGTTGACGGATACCATTTGCGCCCCCTAGCGGTTTGAATGTTTCGGTCATTTAATTCTTCGGCCACGGCTGCAAGACTCATACCTTGGCCGCGCAATTTTTCAATCAGGGGGGCAAGCGTTTCAGCAAATCGATCCGCTTGCTTCTCGATAGCTTTATGGGCAAGTGGAGCGGCATCGGCGGCACGTGGGTTGCCCAACTTCACGCCCCGCGCTTTGGCTGCCTGTAAGGCGGCTTTAGTGCGGATTGATATGGCTTCACGTTCATGCTCGGCTACAGCGGCCAAAATGTGCATCGTTAGGCGGTTTGCTTCGGGCATATCCACAGCCACAAATTCCACGCCACTATCCATCAAATTAGAAATAAACGCCACAGAACGCGCCAAACGATCCAAGCGCGCAATCAGCAATGTTGCTTTTTGCTCGCGGCAAAGATCAAGCGCATTAGATAGAGCGGGACGGTCATTCTTCCCGCCGCTCTCGATCTCGGTATAGTCAGCCAGTAATGCGCCGCGTCCCTCAATAAAACGCGTGACAACTTCGCGCTGGGCCTC
This sequence comes from Kordiimonadaceae bacterium, assembly GCA_014238195.1. Classification (GTDB taxonomy): domain Bacteria; phylum Pseudomonadota; class Alphaproteobacteria; order Sphingomonadales; family Kordiimonadaceae; genus JABABO01. The sequence goes on from JABABO010000067.1 coordinate 16,436, forward strand.
CAGTCCTAAGCCAGAGCGGCCTTGCCTATCCGTTGAAACGCGAAAATAGCCCACAAAATTAGTCATACAGGCAGCTTACGGCAAGGGCATATAAAACTCAAATGGTGGTTTGATATTTATATGCCAATATCTATGCAGCCCTAACACACCTAATTGCACCGTATTGTGCACTTGAACAAAGGTGCTATTACTGATAAACTGGTGATATGTATGATTCCAAAAACCCCTTATCATTCCGTGCCAGCACCAAGTTGCAAATGGCTTTGAAAAAAACGCAATCCGAATTGGAACAGCTGGCGCGTGAGGTTGAAGGCTGCACTGAAAATGAACGGGACTGGCTATATCGTTGGGCAATGATTAGCACGATTGGGGCTTCCACACGTATTGAAAACGCGGTTCTAACGGATGCTGAAATTGAGTGGGTCGATACAACACTTTCAGAAGATAACCACCCCTCCGCTTTTGAGGCTAAGAAAACGGCTATCCTGAACAAACTTTCTAAGGATCGCGAGCGCAGTATTGAAGAAGTAGTTGGATGCCGTGAATTGCTGTCCTTGGTTTACGTCCAGTCGGCGGAAATGTTTCCCCTAACAGAAACAATCATCTGTGGCTTACACAAAGAATTGTTGCGCCATTATCCCGCTGCAACGCGCTATGCAGGGCAATACAAGCGTAGCCCTAATCAGGTCGTCTCTGTGAACCACGAGACGGGGAAACAACGCATTGTCCTTGATCCAACCCCTGCTGGCCCACAAACAGATACAGCCATGCAAGAACTGGTTGCGTGGTATAACGGTGCAATCAAAGCGCATCCGTGGCCGCTGCTTGTGGCGAGTGAGTTTGTATTCAGGTTCTTGGTAATCCACCCGTTTCAGGATGGCAATGGCCGCTTAGGCCGCGCCTTGTTCTTGCAGGCCTTGATGCATGGTGATGATCCTGCTTTGCAGGGGCTCATACGCTTTATCTCGATTGATAGACAGATAGAACGACACAGGCCACTTTACTACACCACCCTACAAAAAGCCTCGAACGGGAATTACAAAAGCAACCCAAAAGACTATCAGCTTGAGCCTCTGGCGTGGTTTTTCCTCAAAATGATGGATCAAGCCTTGGGGGATATATCGGTTCTGCGAGAACGCTATCACGCCCTACAGCGGCTTTCCGAGAGCGCAACCCGTGTGCTGGCTTGCTTCAAGTCATCACCTGAACGCCGCCTTACACCCGCTGAATTGATGGAAAATACAGGGCTAGTGCGCCGCACCGTGCAAAATGCGTTGCGGTCACTGGTGGATGCGGACATTATTCAACGCCTTGGGGCAGGACGCGGCACTCGCTATCAGCTTATTTTTTAGAATAGTGTTCCCTTTACCAAGGCAGATTACCAATAATTTGCAAGCCAAAGCCTGTTCCCCGCCAGGTCCTATGGAACCAAAACGCCAGTAGTGTTTAATTTCTCTGGGCGATCATGTAGGCTCGTAAAACAGCATTCATACGAGAAAGGTGGCCTTTTCCCTGAACCTTAAACCAATTCAGTACATCTTCATCAACTCGTAAAGATATTGCTTTTTTGCTTGTCTCGGGCGGCATCACCAATCTAGCCGTTTTAAAAAAACTCTCGTCTACTTCTGGAATATCGCTTGTATCCGTGCTTTCATCAAGACGCGCGGCTATTTCATCCAAGCGCTTCTGCGAGATAGCCATAATATATTTTCCTTTCCTTCGGGGTAGCCTTACGCGCACTAATCAAACGCGTTTTACCATTCCGTTCTGTATGTGCTACTGCCAATATTACAATTCCGCCGCCAAGCATTCCAAAACTTAGCTCTCTGATTTCGCCATAGTCATTACGATCATCTACGCGCGTAAATACTGGCCCCTCAAAAATCAATGAGGCTTCTTTAAAACTAATGCCGTGTTTCTGAAAATTCTGAGCATCTTTTTCTTTGTCCCACTCATATTTTGCAAGCATATATTTATTCTTTTATATGTATATACAAATGTATATTTAAATAAGGAAATGTCAAGTATTTTCTGACTTCCAAAAACTTCATCTGACTAGATTCCTAGAAGTAATGCTTTTAGATAATCAATTAACCCATTATCTCAGGGTAAATCGTTCGAAGGTCGATTTGATCCATGCCTATCTTGAATTTTCTTTGGGTTGACTTGATATAACGAAACCACTCAATCCATGTAGGCGCGGTATTGCTCTTGCGACTATTGCAGGACTGGTGTGCACCAGTTTGGTTAAATATACTGCGCTTACTTCCGCCTCTGCTTGTAGGAATAAAATGATGTATACTGGCCTCTTCAACCTTCACCTTTTTACCACAAATAATACACTTGTGCTTCTGAAGGATTAGCAGCTTAAGCGCGCGCTTTTTATTCTTTGAAAGCGCCATTCTTTTCTCATCAGGGGATTGGTCTTTCATCAGGGCCATCCTAAAGGCCGTGGTCTGGGGTCCTCTGAGCGTGATATATTCAGTTTCTGCTTTGTTTTCTATAGTCTGCATCAAGACCCTCCTCACATAATATTCTTATCAATTCCAGCCCCTTTAATGGGGCATGGGTTTCGCATGAAACCCTGACTTTGTGGCGAACAACAGCCTGAAAGGGGAAAAGCAAATAAACAAGGGGTGGTGCGGCCACAGCAAAGCGAGGCACGGCCCGAAGTTTTTTGCTTGTGGGGAAAACTTGGGCTGGAGCAGTTTTCCCCTTAATCTTAAAATAACGATCATGACTATACTGCCAAAGTCTCACCGCCTACAGTAAACTATCGCTGCTGAAAGATTGCCTTAAATTGACTGGGTGGTTCCTTTCTCAATCCTATAATTTGTGAATGGCTTTTTGCCAGCCTGAATACGCGCGGCTATTTCATCCAGTGGGACCATTTCTTGCTTGCTAAAGCGCACCCAACTGTTTTTAAGATTAAGCTTAAAATCTGTGCCGCTTGGGAAATACCGCCGCACACTGCCCCGCGCAAAATTAAGAAGCTGAAGCTTTTGTCGGCGAATGCCACGAAAACCCATCACCCGCGCGATCTGCTGGAAAAGAACTTGTAACTCACGCTTGTTTCTGCGCTGCGTCAGTTCTTCAATGCTAACCTTCAGGGTATCCATTTTTGATTTTGTCATGCGCCAGGTCCATGCGGGTGAACTATTTTCCGTGGGCAAAAATACGGCCTCATAGGTACCGCTATCGATCTGCAAGCGTGAACGTTTATTGTCTGCTCGGGCAAACTTTTCTTCACTGCGGGCTGGGTGCACGCCTTCACTTAGTAACAAAAAAAATTGAAAGGCAGCGCCGTCTTTGGTCGGATGACAAAAGAACATGGCATTGCCTTTGCCGTTTTTCTTTCTGTAGTAACGATTATGTTTAGTGAGGTTTGTTGAGTATTTTGCATGTTTTTGTGCAGATAGTGGCACGTTAAGGAAAATATGCCTGCTGATATAAATGAAGACTTTGCTAAACTGCTAGGCATCATAAAGCGCCATAGGTGCACGTGACCTAGCCAGTCGCAGCGTACCGAAATTATAACAAACGGCAAGCTCGCTTGCTTCAAGAAAAACCGCCAACATTTGGCACAACAGACAGAAGTTTTATTTTTATAATTGCTTCTGTCCTAGCCAGATAGAAGCGTCATTTTTCATTCACGGAGCAACATAAAGGAGCAACTTTTTTCCGTAATAACTCGCCATTAAAGCCGTCCAATATGGACGAAGTGGATTAATCACCCACTAGGTCACGCCTGATAAGCGTGTCAAATCTTTCGCTGTAGCGGAGTGCCCTTAATCGGGCTCGCTGCGCTGCAACGGGGGCTTGAAGTTGAAATACTTCATTCCACCCAATCCGATCTTTGAACTGTTAAAAGATGTTGGGCGACGCGGAAACGGATCTCGTGGTGACACGGATAATCCTGTTTACGGAGAGATCAGGTAATAATAGTCCTGACTAGGGGATGCTTGAGAAGGTATAACCTATGCCGAACTGGTGGGCTGCACGCACATGTGAGAAATCCTTGTGAGCGCAAGAGCAGAAATGTGGATTGCGCGGTACTTTGAGGGGCAACCTTCAAAGATCGCTGGATAGCTCAAGCCAGTAATTGCACCACAGATAGAGGGTGCATTTCGGAGAACAAGAGCCGTATCGATACTTCAGTTATCGATGACTAAACTTAGAAGCTTATGGGTGAGTAAGGGAGATGCTATGGAATATCGGTCCCCCCAAATTGGCCATAATGGTCGAAAGGTGCAAGCACCTAACCTGATAAGCGAGAGAGCGGCGGTCTGTTCGTTAAGACTCTGTAGAATAACGCGGGAAGCACTAAGTGCAGAATGAAATTGATTATTTCATTCACAGCCCTTGGCCGGGCGAATGCATATGTGTGGGAGCGGTCTGAGTAGAGCAAAAAGTTTTCGGGCGATTTAGTCGAAGTGTGAAAACGAGCGTATCAACAGCATTGGCCGTCAACCAATGTGATACGCAAAATCTCGAAAGGACTATGCGAAAGATGAAGCTTTTGGAAGTTTGGCGACTTCTGGCGAGGCTTTGAATTAATCAGCTTGGCGGCTGGTTAACTGGATAGGGAATATTCCTACAAGGAATTTTCTCACTATGCAATTAAAATATGTAACAAAGGAGACATAAAAATGTTTGTAACCAAAAGAAACGAGTATAGACAGCAAAGCCCCCCAGGCTTTGCTGATCTGAGAGCAAAATCAATAAAGTATAACTATGGCAGGCGAAGGTCTGACCAGATACTTGCGACTAGCCGCTTGTTTTTTACAAGCGTTTAGTCTTCGAGACTTCGGGAGGGCGGTCTTAAAACGCCCTTCCACCTAACTATTTGTTTGATATTGAATGACGGCTTTTTTTCTTCAATGAATTGCCCTTAGACCTATTTACACTTGCTTTAAGTGCCTGAAGGTTTCGGATTGCATCACTTCCGCCTCTTGATTTTGGCTTGATATGGTCTACATCCCAGCCTTTTTCGCTATTCTTTCCATAGCTAGAATAATAAATTTCATTACCATTAGGATCTTTTCGATATTTTTTTGGATCTTTGCCCTTTATAATTTTAGCCAGACCCCAGACACTGTCTTTCGTCTTTTTTGATACCATAATATTTCCTTATCTATTTTTGCGATAAGTCTATATATTCATTTCACTCTATGGTTTCAAGGCTTCTTTATTAAATACATATTGAGTAATTACTCATTTACTAAAAGACTCTATCCATACATGTTTCTTGCCAAAAAAATTGACGTTGTGGGTAAATTTACCCACAATGCAGGCATGAACAATGATATGGGACTCATACGCGGTAGTGGAAACATTTTCCGTGATTTTGGTGATGCCGATGCAGATACCAAACAAATGAAAGCCCACCTAGCTGCTGAGATTATCGGCGTACTTGATCGTCGCAAGCTAACAGTCCGTGCGGCTGGTGACTTAGTGGGTGAAGACTATTCCGACATTTCAAAAATACGCAATGCCCAGCTTTCAAAATTTACCCTTGATCGGCTCGTGCGTATTTCAAACAAACTTGGCCGTCATGTTGAAATGACCGTCACTAAAGTGGAAACTATTTCAAGCCAACACACAATGCACTCAAATATTTGATTATGCCCCCAGGGTGCGTATTTAAATGTCTCGGGGTTAATTAAATTTTTCTTGTAAAATCTCTCGAATTGCATCAGACATTTTAACCCCTTCTTGGGCGCACTGGATTTTAATTTTAGTGTGCAAGTCAGGCGTTATATCAATAGTAAGCCGTTTTGTTGCTGCTGATTCAGGTTTGCTTTTTGTGGATGTTACCCAATCATCTGCTTTTTTGTGATCAGTGGGTTTAGATTTAATATTGATTTTCTTAGTCATTGAGCGCTTCCGTAATATCTTCAATGAGTGAATTTATTTCTTTTGCAGCAAGGCTAGCGGGTTCATTTTCAAGAACTGTTTTTCCAGCGGCTGCGCTTTCAGCAAAAACAACCCTTTGACAAATTGCGGTTTTTAGGACTGGCAAGTTATACTCAACAAGCGCTTCTTTTACATCACGACCTATTGCAGTATTTACGATTTTACGATTAATTACAAATGCGCTTTTAAGATTTTCCTTAAAAGAGGTTGCCTCATTAATTAACTCAACAATTTCTTTTGCAGCCCAGACATCATAAGGGCTTGGCTGTATAGGTATCAAAATTATGTCACTTGCCATAATTGCGCTTCTTGAAACATCATATGAGCGCGGCGGTCCATCGATCACAACAACATCATAATTACTAGCCAATGTTTTCAATTCTTTATGGATTGTTGCTTTAGGTAAGCCGATCACTGGAAACAAGCCTTCATCCTCACGACTTGCTGACCAGTCCATAGCGCTTGCCTGTGGGTCTGCATCAACCATAAGCACTTTTTTATTTTCTTGAGCAAGGGCAGTAGCTATATGTACACTTAGTGTCGTTTTACCAACACCACCTTTTTGATTAAGTATCCCAATAATCATAAAACCTCATTTCCTTATTTCTTTATTTACGATTATATACTTTTACGATTTTCTGCAAAATGTCAATAATTTTTTAGGACCGACTAATTAGCTATTCATTGCTTGTGAGCTGAGTGAATAGATCACTTCCAAGCGCTTTTAGAGAGCTTTCCGCAACCTCAGTCATGATCTTCAACATATCTGCTCTATCCCATTCACCACCATTTCCCTGAGTGAATAGGGAGGCTGCTTGAAGCATTATCGTCTTGTCTTTAGGTTTGATGAACTTGTTCACACAATGGTTAGTGTTTATCGACATGCCGTAGTTTGCAGCGGTTAGTCTATCTAACCTGTTTAGAGTACCTGAGTTGTGCGCAAGGGTTACAAGCCTCCCATCAGGCCGTTGAATTGCAACTGTTTCCGTTAGAAAATTTGACCCCTCTAGGAATAGCACATAAGGAAAATGGGATTCAGCTAACATAAAATTAGCAATCTCTGCTATGTTCTTGTGTGATCTTTCTATCGCATTGCCAGCAGCCATCAAATCTTGATCGCTATTTTTACCTACCATGTTACCGGCTTGGATATTTCCAATATCTTTACCCTGATGTTTGGCTTCCGAAACCAAGACTACTCTCCAAGAGCCGTCATCATCTTTTACTTCGATCAATCCGCCATCAGGCCTAATACTGGCTCCTGTCACAAAAATTGATTGGCCTAATTCAGCATCTATACTTGACAATTTTTCATGTATTTCTGACTTTGTGATACTGCTTCTATACTGAAAAGACAGCTGCGGGTATTTTTCTGATAGATCGTTCAAAACTAACTGCGCCACCTTCCCAACTGTCAAATCGTGAAGCTTTGCATTTTCTCCAAATATACCAACAACACCTAGATTTTTTTTGTGCTGAGTAGTTAGCCGGGTTGATTGAGTTTTCTTTGCCATTAATTTATCCTTTTCAACAATTACAATTATCTATGCAGAAAGGTTGGATTTGCATCGCCTATTTCTTACTAAAATTCGAAAATATGGACACTTCCCATTTATGGACAAATCCTTCTCATCATCCCCTTTTCTAAATTTAATTAACTCAAACTGATCAGGATTAAATTTATGGAGAAAGGTTATAGGGACACCCACTACCCCATTAAAATCATAGGGAATATCTTTTGTCTTGTTAACATTTATAGCATCGTAATTATCATATGTGGGGTATTGATCTTCGTTCCCAACATAAGTGTTTGTTAAGTTGATATCCACATGCCTTTGCGAGTGATCAAGATTAGTAAGCCATAAGCAATTGTTAGGAGAAACAATTCTATTTTGATGTGCGTCTATTCGCGCCTCAGTTCCATATAGATCGTAGTGATCCGGTACTATAAATCCCGAAATTCCTCGGCCAAGCTTAATGCCTAACCACGCTCGATTATCCTTAATTAGTTTGAAAATTTCCTTATAAGTTATGGCGTTTACATTTCCAATAATAAGGAATTTTTTATCGTACTCGACAAGCTGATCTACGTACTCTCTAAAGAGTGAAAATGGCGGGTTAGTGACGACAATATCGCTTTGCTTCAAAAGCTCTATGCTTTCGTGATTTCTAAAATCTCCATCCCCTTGAAAGTAAACGACACTATCGCTAACAACTTTACTTTTTTCGGCATCTTCTCCAGAGTACGTAAGGTAAAATCCGCGTTCATTTTCAGTTTGATTGAGAAGATCTCTAGTTTGCTCCTTGTAGCAAGAAGCTACTAGTTTTTTTAGTCCTAATCGTTTGAAATTCTGAAAGAAATATTCGAAAAAGTTACTCACCTGTGGGTCATCACAGTTGCAGTAAACGACTTTACCCTGAAACTGCGTTTCATAGTGTTCTAGCTCACTTTCGATATCTGAAAGTTGCGTATAAAACTCATCGTTTTTAGACTTCTTTGCTACATGAAGAAGCTTGTTTGAGCCAGCCCTACCCAAAGTTATTTCCTTTCAATTAGGCCCTTGTGACGTGTTTCAGTCACTGCCAAGCCTGTGTTCTCTCTTCATTGACATCCTCCCGCCCTAAAGAGACGAGGCGCACGATTGGGGGTCGAGTAAATATATTGGCCCGCCGCCGGTACCATTGCATGTAACGCATGAGGGCCGCACAAGCAAAGCCTTACTGCACATTTTTGAGAGAAAATGTAACTTTAGTCACTCCTTAAGTTAGGTCATTTTAAAGCCCGCAGGAGTGCAAAAGGGTGTTTTAGTAGTGTAGGGGTTCTAAATGTAATTAATAGGGTCCTGAGCGGCCTTAAATTTAATATATGCGTGTGTTTTTTATGCACCAACCTAAAAAATAATACAGTTTCTTTGCAGACAATTAAAAAATCTATCCGTTTTTCGATATGTCAGAATGGATTTAGTTTTTAAGGGGCTTGGGTGTGGCTTACGGGGCATTGCGTAGCAATGGGGCGTTATGACTTAATCAGCCCTTCATTGGGCTGATTTCATCTTATAGCTCGCCAGAGCGGTTTATATGCGCGACTAGCGCATATGCATTATGGCCGTAGCGCAGCGAAGGCCAAAAAAATCAAAATTTTTTGTCTGTGGATAAGTGGTTTCCCCCCATACCCCCCTTCCCTCCGCTTCGCTGCGCGAGTTTACGCACAGTCAAGGCCGCTTGCTCTTGCGATTTAGAAAATCACTGCGCGGCGTTAACCGTGGAAAACTCTTGCCTATAGATCATTAGAAGGGACTTTTTAAAAATCTTTAAAATCAATGGCTTATAATATGGGGTGGGGAATCTCGTTGCACCACTAGGGGAATCTCGCTGCACCATAGGCCATTTATGTCCACTTTTTGGACAAATTTGGCACCACCTAGTGACTCTGGTGTCACCAGCAGGGGCATTTAATTTCCAAAAATTAGAAACCTGTTGCACCACTAGGGGCATTTGGCTACACCTTCTAGGGCATTTAATTTCCAAAAATTAGAAACCTGTTGCACCACTAGGGGCAACCGCGCAGACCATTAAAGGAAATAATTTTCATAAAAAATTTCATATTGTATAATTATTTGTAATATGATACCAAAAAATGGAAAAGTAAAGAAGTGAGTAATAATGCCAAAAAATGTTGATATAAATAAAAGCCGTGGAACTTGGGTGCAAACAGATCGTGCCGCTCATGAAGCATGGGCAAAACTTTCTAAAATTCCCAGTGCTAGCGCTGTCATGCATATACTTTGTGCAAATGTAGGTAAATATAATTCTGTTGTAATTAGCCAAGCAGAACTTGCTAGACTATGTGATATTAGTATTCGTTCCGTAAAAAACGCGATAGCAATATTAAAAAAAAATAACTGGTTAGAAGTACGCCAACTAGGCTCAACGAGTTCAGTTAATGCGTATATAATTAATGATCGTGTAGCGTGGCATGGGTCACGTGATGGAGTACGCCGTAGTCTTTTTACAGCCACCATTGTAGCCGTCGAAGATGAACAACCTGATCAAGATCAATTAGAAAATCAACCGCCTTTGAGAAAACTTCCAAAGATCGGCGAACGGCAACTACCAACAGGGCCAGGTTTAGACCCACCTTCAGAGCCTGCTTTGCCAGGAATGGAACCATCCTTGCCAGAGGCTGGCCAACAAATAGACATTGAAGATTTTAACCCTGAAACTGGTGAATTGCTTGAAGGGCCGAAAACACCATAATAGCCGTTATGGGAACTTTTTGAAATAACAACAGTATATACCTTAATAAAGCTGCTAAACTGTCTATACAAACAGGACCACCTCAGTCATCTCCAAATAGTTTACTGATTTAATTATTATATTTTCAGTACTGCCGCCTATTGTCACAAAATATGGTATCACAAATCTATGATGCAAAAATCTTTTTTATTTAGTATTTTGAAATTTATGCTATCAATATAGAGGTGTTTGGCTAACCAAGCTTTCTTAACTCATGAGAGTCTTATGAGTTTGGGGAACACTTAAATGTTATTGATATGATTTGGCGGACATCAATGTAATGAATTATTGAAAGGTGGTTATGTTGAAAAAAGATATTTCTAAATTTAAGAATAGTAAGTCTGATACCAAACAGACTTTTCTCAAGTCCATTTCTATGATGTTATTTATGCTATCAGTCTCACTGATAATGGCATCTTGCACTATGCCTACTAAAGATAAAAACCAATTCCCAGATCAATCAACACAATCCCTTTCAGCAAAAAAAAAGAATGTTGTCTTCATTCTCGTAGATGATCTTGGATATTCTGATATTGGCGCTTATAATACAAAAACATTTTACGAAACACCAAATATTGATGCACTAGCTTCCCAAGGTGTCCAGTTCACAAATGGATATGCAGCAAGTCCAGTTTGTAGTCCGACGCGTGCTGCTATCATGACAGGAAAACACCCCACGCGCATAGCCGCAACCGATTGGTTCCATCGTCCTGAGTGGCCACACAATGCGGAGCGTTTCCAAGCTGCTACGATGAATGAATTCATGGATACGTCCGAACATACGCTTGCTGAAAGTTTCAAGGCTAAAGGGTATAAGACTGCTTTTCTTGGAAAATGGCATTTAGGTCAACACGAATCATATTGGCCTGAACATCAAGGGTTTGATGTTAATATTGCGGGTCATGATATGGGGCAACCTCCTAGAGGATATTTCTCACCTTATAAAAACCCAAGATTGGAAGATGGCCCTGATGGAGAGTATCTTACCGAGCGCCTGACCACGGAAGCGATAAATTTGATTGATGACTATAAGAATCAAGATAATCCGTTTCTGCTATATCTATCATTTTACTCCGTTCACACACCTCTTCAAGCGCCCCCAGAAACCGTCGCAAAATATACGGCTAAAGGTGCAGGTTTTCGCCATGATGAAAAAGACTTTTCTGAAGAGCCGCAATATATGCTCAAAGACGAAAAGCGTATGGTTAGGAGTAAGCAAAACCATGCCATCTATGGTGCAATGGTTGAACATATGGACCGCAATGTAGGACGAGTTCTAGATAAACTAAAAGTTGAGGGTTTGATCGATGATACGATCATCGTGTTCACATCAGATAATGGCGGATTGTCGTCATCAGAAGGATCACCTACATCAAATTTACCTCTTAGAGGCGGTAAGGGGTGGCTCTATGAAGGTGGGATACGTGTGCCTCTCATAGTAGCTGCCCCCAATCAAAGTGCGAATGGTACAAAATCCGAAACCCAAATTATGTCTACAGATTTCTATCCAACTCTTCTCGACTTGAATGGTATGAAGACGGAACCTGAACATCATCAAGATGGTGCTAGTTTTAAGTTTGCTCTTAATGGAGATGTAGGCGAACTAACGCGGCCTCTGTTCTTTCATTATCCTCATTATTCCAATCAAGGTGGGTTTCCAGGGGCCGCCGTACGTAAAGGAAATTATAAGCTTTTACAGAATTTCGAAGATGGCTCTTTGCAACTTTATAACCTTTCAACAGACATAGGTGAGCAGCATGATATTAAAATTGAGAATCCTGAAAAACTATCTGAGTTAAAAACTCTATTATTGAATTGGTATGACGAAATGGATGCTCGTTTTTTACGGCCTCTTGATGCCGAGAAGGCAGTAGTTCCATGGTCTCCTGGTCGCCAAGAATATGAAGCTCAAGGCCAAGCGCCGCGCCAACACCAGTAAAACCAAAGCCGACCCGCCCAAACCACTGGTGGGGCATCGATATGACCAAGGTGATGATTGAGGGCTATGGCTGGGTTTATGTGACCATTGTCATCGACTGGCACACCAAGAAAGTGGTGGGCCATCACGCAGGACTGCAGTCCAAAGCATGGCACTGGCTGGTGGCGCTGAACAAAGGTGTGAACCGCCAGTTCCCTGAAGACGTTCGAGGCAAAGACTTGCACTTGATGAGTGATAACGGCTGTCAGCCCACAGCGCTTTCTTTCATGCAAGCCTGCGGGCGTATGGGCGTGAAACAGGCCTTTACCAGCTACAACAATCCCAAAGGCAATGCGGATACAGAGCGCTTTATGAGAACGCTAAAAGAAGAGCGTGTCTGGATCAACGAATGGCCCAGCCCAACC
>JABABO010000233.1 GCA_014238195.1 Kordiimonadaceae bacterium
CAAGCCATGTGAATGCGTTTGTAACGCGTGGTTCGGTACTTAAGTCTTTAGAACGCTATGAAGAAGCCTTAGAAAGCTATAATCAGGTGCTAGCGATTGATAATACACACGTGAATGCTAGGTTTTACAGGGCTTTACTATTCTTGTTAATAGGCGATTTGAACCAAGGCTGGCAAGAATATGAATGGCGCCTTAAAAGGGATAATTTTAAATTCCTCTCAACGCCTCACTCAAGCAGTTGGCAAGGTCAAGACCTAAAAGGTAAGCACATCATATTGTTGGCAGAACAAGGCTTGGGGGATCAGATACAATTCTGCCGTTATGCCAAACATTTGTCCAACAAGGGCGCGAGAGTCATTTTAGAGTGCCACCCGCGGTTAGTGCCTTTAATGCAATCCTGTTCAGGAATTGATACTTTAGTGTCCAAAGGCGCCGATTTACCAACGGCCGATTACCATTGCCCGCTTTTAAGTGTACCTAGGGTCATTGGGGAGGACCTCTCTCAGCCGTTTGAAGTGCCTTATCTGTTTGCTGATGAAAAATATGTTTCCAAATGGGCGAAAAACCTCGAAGATATACAAGGCTTTAAAATTGGCGCATCATGGCAGGGTAATACTCAATTTAAAAAAGACAAATGGCGGTCTTTTCCCCTTGAACATTTTGGGCCTCTTGCGGCCCTTGCAGGTGTCTCGCTGGTTAGCCTACAAAAGGATGACGTCGGTGTTTCCCAAATCGCCAGATTCCGAGAAAACCACCCCCTTATTGACCCAGAAGACATGCTTCTGGGTGACAGCGATTTGATGGATGCGGCGGCGATTATGATGAACTTAGACCTAGTGATAACAAGCTGCACAGCGATTGCCCATTTGGGCGGTGCCCTTGGTGTACCCACATGGGTTATACTTGGCAAAAGCGCTGACTGGCGTTGGTTCTTGGACCGTGAAGATAGTCCTTGGTACCCTTCGGTACGGCTGTTTCGTCAAAGCGAATTTGGCGACTGGGACGGGGTTTTTCAACGTGTCACAAAAGCCGTAAAAGAAGAAGTAAGACAACAATGATCAACATTTAACTGTTACAGTGTCTGTGTGATAACTATGACTAGGGTAAAAATGGGTATTATTGTTCCGAAGGTGGTACCAGAATATCATTGCAACCAACAACAAAACTGGTTATTGAGATGAGCTAAAATATAACACAGACTCATAGAATCATTCCAACTTACCATCCCAATTTTAGGGGCCAATTTTAAGGGCCAATTTTAGGGGCCAACATTAAACATTAAAGGCCAATACAGTGTTAAGAACTGACGTCTGCAAACCATTTTGGAGCAATAAATGGCTATAATTCGCGTAATCCTAGTTCTGCTTCTTGTGATGGCAGGGATCACTTTATTTGTCTTATTAAGTGAGCCATCACCAAATGCATCTGGTATGGTGCACCCAACAATTGATGGTATGAAAGTGGGGGGTGACGGTGCCGAGCGGCTAGCGCCAATAGGGACTGCACCCTATTGGTTTCAATTTGTTTTCATCCTTTTGGTCGGCATGATGTTATATTTGGGGGTGTCGGAACGTAACCGAACACTTTTCGCTAAAATTGGCTTATTGGCATTCGTTATTTTGGCAGAGTTTGTTTGGTATATGACCTATGAAACTTATTTGGATTTTCTTGTCACGGGTGATCCGCAAATTGCATTTGGGTATCCGATAGCCAGTAATTGGTCCCTGTGGGGAATTTGGTTATCTTTTGTGGCTTTTAGCGTGTTTTATAGCTTGGGATTCCGCCGATTTATTTTCACTAACGCCGATCAAAAAGCCTTTGAGGACTTAGTAAAAGAAACCAAATCCACTCAAGCGGAAAACATTACAAAAAATACACCCGAAACGACAGGAGCATAGGATGGAAGAATACCGTCAAATGATTATTCTGACCTGTGTCGCTTTTTATATGGTGCTGTGTATTGCTGTGGGTTTATGGGCAATGCGCCGTACCAAAGATGCGGGTGACTTTTTCGTCGCTGGCCGGGGGTTGGGGCCTATTGTTGTCTCGCTCGCGGTATTTTCTAGCACACTATCGGGCTTTGGTTTTGTGGGTGGCCCTGGTCTGGTGTATGCCACTGGTTTATCGTCCATGTGGATGGCAACTGTGTCAGCGCTTGGATATGCAATTGGATTTTATCTGGTAGCCAAGCGTATCCGAATGATCGCTGAGGTCCGTAATACGTATAGTTTGCCCGATGTTATCGCCGCCCGTTATGGATCAGAAACCGCACGCTTCTTGACCGCGATCACCATATTGCTGGGGGTTATGGGGTATCTAGCAACGCAAATTTTAGCCATGGGTGTGGTGTTGCAAAGCATCCTAGGCGCGACAGATATGTTTGCTGGGATCAGTTTGTGGGCCTCGGTGATGATTGCCAGCGCAGTGATGATTTTTTACTGTGTCACAGGGGGCATACTCGCCAGTGTTTATACCGATTTAGTGCAAGGGTCTGTCATGATCATCGCAGGCATTTTGGTCGTGATTACGGCGATTAATGTGTTTGATGGTGGTATGGCAGAAGTTAGCCAGATTTTAGTTGATACAGACCCAGAAGCAATTATGCCCTTTGGCACAATGGGGGTTATGGCATCACTTGCATGGTTCTTTTTGTTTGGTTTGGGGCAAGCGGGTCAACCGCATGTCGTGACCAAAATGATGATGAACCGTACTATAAGCGATAACCGCCTCATCGCACCTATTGCTGTGATGGGGTTCGGTGTCGCAGCCTGCTTATGGATTTCCATTGGCGTTTTGATGCGGGCGCTTATCTTGGGTGATGTCCATGCGCCTTTAACCGCACCAGATCAAGCTGCAAGTGTGTTTTTATCGGAATATGCACACCCTTTGTTGGCAGGTATTGTATTCGCTGGGTTATTTGCAGCTATTATGAGCACAGGGGACGCCTTTTTGAATATCGGTGCGGCGGCGATCATTCATGATATACCAAAGGCGCTACGTGGGAAGCCCCTTAAGAATGAACTGTTTTGGGCCCGCGCTGCGACAGTGATTTTATCGGTGGTTGCCGCAAGTTTTGCGCTTTATAGCTATTATCATTCTGCTGCATTGATCGGTATACTTGGGGCCTTTGGCTGGGGAACATTTGCTGCTGCCTTGGTGCCTGTCGTGGCATTTGGCCTGAATTGGAAGGGGGCGAGTACGAACGCTGCAATCACGGCTATTGTTGTTTCGTTGGTTATTAACCTCACGTTCCAACTTGGCGGATGGAACGTTCCCTATGCCATGAGCCCAGGATTTTTAGCGCTGCTTACCAGTATGATTTTGTTTATCGTTATCAGTATGATTGAAAAACCAAAACCGCTGCCAAAGGATATCGATAGAATTATGGATTTATAGACCAAGGGCTATATTTGTTGTGGCTAAGCAATCACACCTTTGCGGCGCCACGCGGCTATTGTGTCTAGGCTAAGCCCAGCTTCCGATAATATTTGATCCGTGTAAGCCCCTTTTTCGGTTTCAGCTTGCTTGACAATCGATTCAGTCCGGCTAAATTTTGGCGAAGGTGCAGGGGCTGGATGACCGTTCCATTCAATAAAACTTTTGCGTTCCATATTATGTGGGTGTTTATGAGCTTCCCAAAATGGTAAAATAGGGGCGAAGCAGCAATCTGTCCCTTCCAACACATCACACCAATCGGCTTGTGATTTTGTCTTAAAGAGCTTGGCAAGGTCCTGCTTCATGGTGGGCCATGCGCTTTTTTTCGTGTGGTTTTTCAACCAAGACGCATCTAATCCTGTGATGCGGACAAATTCAGCCATAAAATGCGGTTCTAAGGCACCAAGCGAGATATAATGACCATCTGATGTTTCATACACGCCATAAGCTGGCATGCCGCCATCAAGCATATTATTAGACCGTGATTGGTCCCACAGCCCACTTGCTTTCATACTGTGCATCAAGCTCATGAGCAAACTAGACCCTTCCACCATGCTCGCATCAACCACCTGACCTTTGCCTGACCCTTGCACTTCAATGAGGGCAGCTAGAATTCCTGTTACTAACATCATTGCCCCGCCACCATAATCACCCACCAAATTTAGGGCGGGTGCCGGTGGGTGTCCATCTGGACCATTGCTATATAGCGCACCAGAAAGGGCGATATAATTTATATCATGACCCGCAGCTTGGGCCAAAGGACCAGATTGTCCCCAGCCTGTCATTCGGCCATACACCAATTTTGGATTAAGGGTAAACAGATCGTCAGGGCCTAGTCCCAATTTTTCCATGACCCCAGGTCGAAAACCTTCAAACAAAGCATCAGCATTTTTACTTAAAGCCAAAAGGGCTTCACGGCCTTCCTGTGATTTCAGGTCCAGCTTAACGGACCGCTTGCCACGGCGGGTTAGATCGACAGAAACATGAGCAATATCATCAGCATCAACACGGTCAACCGTAATAACGTCAGCCCCCATATCCGCTAACATCATACCTGCAAAAGGGCCAGGGCCGATGCCTGCGATCTCAATGATTTTTTTGCCCTTTAGGGGTCCCATATATCTCTCCGATACCTTATGCGCTTCACGCTAGAGGGCAATATCTATTGCTGCAAGGATAAATATTGCTGCCATTACAGAATTGTGATCGCAAATCAGTCATGTGGGCTTTGCAATTACCGTGCATATCCCATATAGCCATTAAGAAGGATTTATAAAGGAATATCTTATGGCCTATGATTTTGATCTTTTTGTGATTGGTGCTGGTTCTGGGGGCGTGCGTGCTAGTCGCATTGCCGCGGGCCTTGGTGCCCGTGTTGCTGTCGCAGAAGAATACCGCACAGGCGGCACGTGCGTAATCAGGGGCTGTGTGCCTAAAAAGCTGATGGTTTATGCGTCACACTTTTCTGAGGATTTTCATCTGGCCCAAGGATTTGGATGGAATATTGGGGATGCATCGTTTAATTGGCAAACCTTCATCGCCCGTAAAGATGCTGAAATTGACCGATTAAACGGCCTTTATAAGCAAACACTGAGCGGTGCGGGTGTCGAACAAATTAATGGTCGCGCTACGATAACAGGCCCCAACAGCGTTCAGGTCGGGGAAAAAGATTATACAGCTGAAAAAATTCTCATAGCCGTTGGTGGTTGGCCCAGCATGCCGCAAATATCTGGCATTGAACACGCCATATCGTCCAACGAAGCATTCCATCTGGAAAGGCAGCCCAAACATATCGTTGTTGTTGGTGGCGGATATATCGCTGTTGAATTTGCAGGTATTTTTCATGGCATGGGGTCTAAAGTCACACAGCTGTATCGGGGTGAGCAAATCTTGCGTGGCTTTGACGATGATCTGCGGAACCGTTTAAACACAGCAATGACTGATAAAGGCATTGACTTACGCCTAGGGCTTAATGTTGAAACCATTGAAAAAACTGTTTCTGGTGTGACTTTAAAATTAACCGATGGCACAAGCCTTTCGGCTGATGCTGTGATGTATGCAACAGGGCGCAAACCCAACACTCTAGGCTTGGGGTTAGAAAGCGCTGGCGTTTCACTTGCAAAAAATGGGGCTGTTATGGTCGATGATTATAGCCGTACGAATGTGCCATCAATTTTTGCTGTTGGGGATGTCACCGACCGTGTTCAACTGACGCCTGTTGCCATAAAAGAAGGCCATGCCTTTGCAGTCACTGAATTTGGTGGACAGAAACAGCGCGCCTATCATGATGCCATCCCAACCGCGGTTTTCTCTCAGCCGCCGATTGGAACCGTCGGGGATAGTGAAGCCATTGCAAAAGAAAAATACGGTGAACTTGACGTTTACACATCTGACTTTAAACCAATGAAGCACACCCTTGGCGGATCAGATGAGCGCGCATTTTGCAAGCTGATTGTTGATAAAGCCACTGATAAAGTCGTTGGTGCCCACATGATTGGTGCCGATAGCGCTGAGATCATTCAAGGCATTGGGTTGGCTGTTAAGGCGGGCCTAACCAAAGCGCAATTTGATCAAACAGTTGCTGTTCATCCCTCAAGTGCTGAAGAATTTGTGCTAATGCGCAATCCTCGTCCTGCACTCTAGAGCCTTTCTTTATTGAAATGAACCATCTGACGGCAGGGAAATGATCCACTGAACAGGAGTGAAATGTGCATAAGTGTGGTGTACTTTCAACATTTCA
>JABABO010000343.1 GCA_014238195.1 Kordiimonadaceae bacterium
ATATAGCTTTTATTCATACCAAAACCCCTGACTTTGCCATCTTAGAAAGCATGTGCATGGATGAAACAGGGCAGATTAATCGACTTGAACAGCACTTACAGCGCCTACAAAATAGTGCCGAGTATTTTGAATACCCGTTTAATCAACAAAACGCTTTAGCCATGATTAAAGATCATATGACTGTTTTAACGACTGAGACCTTAAAAGCTGCACCCCACAAAATACGCTTATTACTGGGTCGCTCGGGCTCGCTCGCGCTTACCAGCGAGGCAATAACAAAACACCCCGATTCTGATCAACCCTTAAAGGTTTGCTTTGCCAAAGCCCCAACAGATCGCAAAAACCCTTTCCTATATCATAAAACGACGCATCGCAGCCAGTATGATGCTGATTTTAATCGGGCAGTAAAAGCTGGGTTTGCAGACATTATCTACCGTAACCAAGACGGGTTGATCACTGAAGGGGCAATCAGTAACTTATTTATGGTGCGCGATGATATATGGCACACCACCCCTATATCATCTGGATTACTAGCAGGTATTGCACGGCAAACCATATTGAACGACCCATCGATCAAATCTATAGAATGCCCCTTAACAAGGGAAGACATCACTGGTGAAGGTGTGCCATTATATATATGTAACAGTGTTCGCGGCATTAGGCGCGTGTACATCGTGCAACAAGAAATATAAAGGGGCCTATTCAATGCAGCTCGCACATTTAATGATCAATGGGAAAGCAAAACCCTGTTTATTAAATAATAATCAATATGTTGATCTACAAAGTTTAATGCAAACAAATGCCCAGCATGGACTTAATTTCAAACAAGCGATTGAGATGCTGAGCATCCCTGAAATCTGGCAAGATGTTTGTAAAAGAGCACAGCAGTTTAAATGGCATTCAATCCACGATAAAGCTGTATCCTTTTTACCCCCATTAGCCCAGCAAAGCCGTGTTTTTTGTGTTGGTAAAAATTACCGTGACCATATGGCAGAAATGGGGACTACTTACGGTGATGACGTAAAGCCCAATGATGTTCCTAATATCTTTACGCGCTTTGCCTCTAGTTTCACGGGTCATCAATGTTTGATCGAATATCCCAAAGGGGAAACGACCTATGACTATGAGGGCGAATTAGCTGTTGTCATCGGTAAATCTGGGCGCGGTATTCTGTTAGACCATGCCCTTGATCATGTCTTTGGTTATACAGCTGCGAATGACGGTTCCGTTCGGCGGATACAGAAACGCACCACACAGTTTACGATGGGTAAAAATATTGATGCATCGGGCGCACTTGGCCCCGCTATTCGGCATGCTCATATGTGCCCTGACATTCTATCAGCCAAGATACAAACATTTGTTAACGATGAGTGCCGGCAAGATGGGCAAACCAATCAGATGATTCATAGCTTACCATTTATAATTCATTTCCTAAGCAGCATGACGAGCTTGCAAGCGGGTGATATTATACTCACTGGAACACCTGCTGGTGTGGGGGCAGGATTTACACCACCAAAATTTTTACAAAAGGGTGATAGCGTTTCTGTGAAAATTTCAGGGCTGTTACCCCTTGAAATGCAGGTCAGCGAATCAATGCATCTTCAAATTTGAAGAATTGGACTAAACCAATTGAATAGAAGCCTCACAAAAACGCCATTTTCACCCTGCGACTCTCTGTATATGTGACCAAATCACCACATTAATATGATGATTCTGTGATGAAATGCATCTCAATCATGAAGAAATTCATTTTGATCTTTACAATTATGTTATATTATTACATACTATTTCATAGGATTTACCCAAGGTTATTAAGGATATTTCTAAAAATGTGCCTTTTTTAAGCACATTCAGAAATTTTTTACTTGGAATTATCCTAGATTCTTGGATGATGGGTACCGAGCCGGACCATCCGCCTCTGATTTTCTTTCAAATTGCTTCGGTAATTTGAAAGTATCTTGAAAGATCATGTGCTTGCATATGCGACTTCAAGTATCAGAGAAAACGGGTTCATGCAGCGATGGATGAAACTGTTTAGGGTGTCGGCAAAGTTGGAGAGTTTGGGAAGACCTCTTCACACTTAATAACCTAGGGGGAATACCGTTCGGTTTGTGTGTGTGGTTTTACTCGCCAATGATTATAGGGTGAGGGATAGATCAGGTTTTGAGCTACCTTTGCATGGTTAGGAAACGTCGCATTATGCGACATAATCGAACCCAAGTGGGCAGAAATGGATAAAGCTAAAGTGAAACGTATAGCTGTCTCAACGGTTGCTGTTGCCTCGATACTTCTAGGTGCTGCTAGTGTTAACGCACAAGATGCACGACTGAAGTCAATTATTGAAGAGGTCAACACCGCCAACCAAACCGCACAAGCGTCTCAACAGACAATTGACGGTATCGCAGATGCCACAGCCAAAATTTTTGGCGACTATAAAGGCGTACTTAAAACAAACGCAGGCCTGCGTGCGTATAACGCACAGCAACGCCGTGTTATTACCAAGCAAGAAGAAGAGATCGCCAAGATCAAAGTCTCCATTGGTCAAATTGATGAGATCAAACGTCAGGTGACACCTTTGATGCTTGATATGATTGGTGATCTTGAAGAATTTGTCAGTCAAGACATTCCGTTCCAAAAAGATGATCGATTGGAACGTGTTGCGAAATTGACCGAATATATGGAAGATCCAAACGTTGCGGATCCTGAGCGTTTCCGCTTAGTGCTTGAGGCATATAAAGTCGAAGCAAAATACGGTTCAACAATCAGCACCTATGAAGCTGCCCTTGATGATGGTCGTAGTGTGAATTTCACGCGTATTGGCCGCATTGGTTTCTACTATCAAACAAAAGATGGCAAAGAAACTGCTGCATGGGATACTGCAACAGGTGATTGGGTTCAATTAGGTGACGAATATAAAACATCTATCAGGCAGCTACGCCGTATGGCTGGCAATCAGGTTCAGAAAGATGTTCTTGTTCTGCCCATCGCTGCACCGGAGGCTAAGTAACCATGAAAAAGCTTATTTTATCCGCAGCCGTTTTTGCTATGGGCTTTAGTGCCGCAGCAACAGCGCAAACAGCCGACCTTGATACACTTCTTAACAAAGTGAAAAATGGTCGTGTTACAGAAACAGCTGAACATAAAAAGCGGGAGCAAGATTTCTTGCAACGCAAAGGGCAGCAACAACAACTTCTAGCGACAGAGCGCCAAACACAAGCGCGTCTTGAAGCTGAATCAGCGCGTCTTGAAGCGACACGCCGTGAAAATGAAGAAGAGATCACCCGTCAGCTTGAAATCCAACGCAATCGTTTGGGTCAATTGCAAGAAATCTTTGGTGTTCTTCAACAAGCGGCAGGTGATGCACGCGCAACTATCGAAGGCTCCCACGTTTCTATCGACGTAGATGGCCGCATGGATGCCATTGATACACTTGTTGCAAAAGCAGCCTCGACATCTGAATTGCCAAGCCTTGCTGAAATTCGCGCTTGGCCCACACAGATGATCACTGAAGCGATTGAATCTGGTAAAATCGTTACATTCTCGCATGAAGTTCGTGGTGTTGATGGCAATACATCAACCATTGATCTAACGCGCGTGGGTGATTTTGGCCTTGTCGGCGATGGTCGTTACTTTATTCTTAAAAGTGATGGCATGGTTGAAGAAGTAGGTCGCCAACCTGCTAACCGCTTTACTGGGACGATTTCAAGCTTCCAAAGTGGAAGTGGTATTGTTCCACTTGGTCTTGACCCAACACGTGGTCAGCTTTTGAATTTGGAAATTGAAAAGCCAACCATCCAAGAACGTTTGGACCAAGGTGGTACCATTGGGTATATCACACTTAGCCTTGGGGCGATTGGTGTCTTGATGGCTGTCATCCAATGGGTTTATCTGACACTTGTTGCTGGCAAAGTCCGCTCGCAGATTAAAAACGCTGATGTTCCAAATGAGAACAACCCCTTGGGACGTGTTCTCGCTGTCTATGACAACAACAAAACTGTTGATGTCGAAACGCTAGAATTAAAACTTGATGAAGCGATATTGAAGGAAACGCCAGCGCTCGAACGCTTCCTGACATTCATCAAGCTTATTTCAGCGGTCGCACCTTTGTTTGGTCTTCTGGGTACTGTGACAGGTATGATTGAAACCTTCCAAGCGATTACATTGTTTGGTACGGGGGACCCAACAATGATGGCTGGCGGTATTTCAGCTGCCTTGATGACCACCGTTGAAGGTCTGGTTGTTGCTATCCCAACTCTCCTGCTACACAGTTTTGTGTCCGGCACGTCTAAATCTGTTATTCATGTCCTTGAAGAACAGTCTGCTGGTATCATCGCTGTTCACGCAGAGAAAGCGGCTGGCTAATGTTAGCACTTAATGAAGCACTGGGTGCGATCCAGTCGTTCATGGACCGTGGCGGTGACGTCTTGTTCATGCTGCTGTTCGTAACCTTCATATTGTGGGTGCTTATCATTGAGAGGCTCTGGTACTTCACGTTGGAGTATAAAAAACAGTCTTCCCGAGTTCTTGAAGCTTGGGAAGCTCGTAACGAGCGGAAATCATGGTATGCACATAAGATTCGCATTGCCATGCTTTCCGAAGTTTCAAACGATCTCAATCAGGGTGTTAATATGATCAAAACTTTGGTCGCATTATGCCCACTGATTGGATTGCTGGGGACTGTTACGGGGATGATTGAGGTGTTTGACGTTATGGCGACGCAGGGTTCTTCGAACGCGCGTGCTATGGCGGCTGGTGTATCAAAGGCGACAATTCCAACGATGGCAGGCATGGTTGCTGCGCTATCGGGTTTGTTCCTAAGCACCTACATCGAACGTCGCGCTGTTAAGGAAGAAGAGCGTCTCGAAGATAGCCTGACAATGGATCACTAATTTCAGACTGGAGTTAAACTATGCGTAAGTTCGCAAAAGCTGACGAAGAAGCCGAGGTTAATATGACCCCGATGTTGGACATCGTGTTCATTATGTTGATCTTCTTCATTGTTACAGCGTCCTTTGTTAAGGAATCTGGTTTGGAAGTGAATAAGCCGGAGACGTCTGATACTCAGAATGATCCTCCTCCACCCGATGATGAAAAGCGTGCGATAGCTTTTGTGATTGATAACAGTAATCGAATATTACATGACTTTAGGCCCATTGATATTTCGGCTGTGTCGTCAATCATCAAGAAAGAAAGCGTTGAACGTCCAGAAGCACCGGTTGTGATCCAGTATGCGGAAAACTCTCATATGGGCATTGCCATTCGTATCTACGATGAAGCATTGGTCGTTGGATTACCGCAAGCCAAGGTTGTCTTGACCCCTAAGAAGTAAAGTTCCTGGTGGGGGTGATGCCCCCACCCCATTAAACGGCGTAAGTTTAGTTTATGAATGCAGCACTAAATGGAGAAAAAAATGCGAGACCACGCACAAAAAAATGACGAAGAGACCGAGATTAACATGACCCCAATGCTCGACATTGTGTTTATTATGTTGATCTTCTTCATTGTTACAGCGGTCTTCGTCAAGGAAGCTGGGATTAACGTTATAAAGCCAGCCGCAGAATCCGCCCGCATCCAAAAGCAGGTGAGTATTCTGATCGCTGTCACACCGAACGATTTGGTTTATATCAACCGTGAGCCGGTTGACCCCACATCCGTTCGGGCGGTGATTGAAAAGCTTCATAGCGAAAATCCTAAAGGTACAATCGCAATTCAGGCCGATGAAAAGGCTAAAGCTGGCATTGTTATGGCGGTCTATGACGCTGTGCGCGAAGCTGGCGTTCCAAGGATTGCCCTAGCGACGGAGGTTAAATAACATGCTTACTCGTTTAGGATCGGCAGTGGCTGTATCAATCGGTGTGACGTTTGTATTATTCTATGTGATGCAAATGCTTGTCACTTTCGATGAAGTCAACGTAGAAGAAGAAAAACAGTTCCGTTTTGTGGATGTTGTTGAAGATATTCAGGAACAACCACCACAGCGCCGTGAGCGTGAGGTAGAGAAGCCGCCAGAAGTTGAAGCACCACCGCCTGAAATGGACGTGCCGCAGGTTGATGTTCAAGGCCCTGATAAAATGAACGTCGGCATCAGCCGCGCGAGTTTGAACGCAGGCGTTGACATGGGTGGTATTGACCTTGGCCCAAGTCAAGATGGTGATTACCTGCCATTGGTTCGTGTGCAACCGCAATACCCCCGTCGTGCACAAGAACGTGGTGTTGAAGGCTATGTCATTGTTGAATTGACAGTGAATGCCGATGGCACAGTTCCACCAGAAAGCATTCTTATTCTGGAAGAAGATCCCAAGGGTTATTTTGGACGGGCTGCACGAAAAGCTGCTGCCAAGTTCAAATATAAGCCCAAAGTCGTTAACGGGAAGCCTATGCCTGTGACAGGTGTACGGTATCGCTTTTCGTTTGACCTAGCAGATTAAAGGAAGGATGTACCATGAAATCATTCATTAACTCGCTTTACTCCTTGCCAAAGACATTACCTGTAGCAGCTGCGGCTGCTGCACTGATCGCGACTGTCGTAGCCCCGTCGACGTTATCATTGGTAGGGGCAGGTGCCGCGATAGCGCAAGAAGCCGAAAAGCCAAAGATCAAAGCTAAAACCCGCAAGGTTCCTGCGATGAGCGTTGGGGTGCACAAGAAAATTCAAAAAGCTCAGGAAATGATGGACGAAAAAGACATCCCTGGCGCTGAGAAGATGCTGGCATCTGTTTTGGATAGCACGAAACCCAATGATTATGAGCGTGCTGTTACTTGGCAAATGCGGGCAATGATCACATTTGAGCTAGATGATACGCCTGGAACGATACGCGCATATGAACAAATATTAACATATGCGGACAGTATTCCAGAAGCCTTGGAAATGAGCATTCTGTTTAACCTTGGGCAGCTTTATTACACGCTGGAAAATTACACCGATGCTTTGCGTTATGTGAACTTATGGGAAGACCGCACAACACTCGTCAGTGTTAATCAGTTGGTCTTTATTGCTCAGCTGCACTATGTGATGGGTGACTTCAATAAAGTGCTGGAATATGTTTACCGTGCGATATCTGACGCAGAAGCAGTTGACACTGTCGAGGTAAAGGAAAACTGGTACGGTCTTGCCTTGTCTGCCCACTGGGAAATGAATGAATATGACAAAGTCCGTGATATTCTAGAAATTCTCATCGTCAACTGGCCAAAGCCAGTTTATTGGACGCAGCTAGCAGGTGTATACGGCGAACTGGGCGAGGAAGAAGCAAGCTTTTCACTTTCTGAAGCTGCTTATAAGCAAGGCTTTCTGGATGACAAAGACATTCAATTGGTGAATATGGCGCAAATTCAAATTGCCCGACAAGCCCCGATTAAAGCGGTTTGGGTTATGGAAAAAGCCCTTACTGAAGAACGCATTGAAGCATCGGCTGATAATAATAAGCTTCTTGGTCAAGCTTATATGATGTCGAACGAGTTCGAAAAAGCCATTGAACCCTTATCAAAATCGGCTGCACAAGATGACGATGCGGACCTTTGGTTCCAAATCGGGCAGGTTTTGATGCAGCTTGATCGCCATACGGACGCAATTAATGCTTTTGATAAAGCGATTATTGGCTTCCAAGCGATGACCAAGAAAGCAGACGTGACAAAAGCCCGTCCTAAAATTCTTGCGTCCCATATGCAGAAGGGAACAGCTTTGACAGAACTTACACGCTTTAAAGAAGCCGCCGCTGCATTTAATAGTGCTAAGAAAGTGGCGAAGGATAAACGGGAAAGGAAAATGGTTTCTCAGTGGACAAACTATATGAAAACTGAAAAAGCCCGCGAAGACACCTTGCATGGACGAAGCTAACCATCTTTTTCTAACGCTTTAAATATCAAACGGCGCTTTCATTTCGAGAGCGCCGTTTTTTTATCATCTATAAAAACTATGGTAAGCATACATAAGCTAATGCATTTCTGCGCGAACCTGTTGGCGGAATGTGTCAATCGACATCAGCTGACCTTGCTTTTCAATATGCCAGAATGTCCAGCCATTGCAGGCAGGTGCACCTTGTACTTTAGCCCCAACTTGGTGAATCGACCCTTTTTCTTTCTTGGTAACTAAGGTACCATCTGTACGCACACGGGCCGCAAAGCGTCGTCGGGCATCATACAGCACATCCCCTGGTTCGATCATGCCGCGTTCCACAAGGGAACCGAACGCCACACGGGGTTGACTGCGTTTACATTCAGTATAGCCTAGCACTTCATCGTCTAACTGCTTAACACCAGCAATTCGCTTACGCGCCACTTGGATATAAGCGTCTTCACGTTCAATACCGATATAATTACGACCCAGTTTCTTAGCAACAGCACCCGTGGTGCCTGTACCGAAAAATGGGTCAAGCACCACATCACCAGGCTTGGTAGACGACATCAAAACACGGTACAGCAAAGCTTCAGGTTTTTGTGTGGCATGAGCTTTCTTATCACCATTTTTTATACGCTCTCGTCCGTTACAAACAGGGATCACCCAGTCAGACCGCATTTGTGTATCTTCGTTCATCACTTTCAGGGCGTTATAATTAAAAGTATACCCGCCGCGGTCAGGGTGTTTTGCAGCCCAAATCAATGTTTCATGAGCATTTGTAAAACGCGTGCCACGAAAATTAGGCATAGGATTAGATTTACGCCAAACAATATCATTCAATATCCAATATTCCAGATTTTGCAGGGCATTACCAACGCGGAAAATATTATGATACGAGCCAATAACCCAAATTGTACCCGTGTCTTTCAAAACACGCTTAGCTGCTGTTAGCCATTCACTTGTAAAATGATCATATGCGTTAAAGCTTGAAAATTTATCCCAAGCATCATCAACGCCTGCAACTTTACTATTATCTGGGCGGTGCAGCGTGTCTTTCAGCTGCATATTATAAGGGGGATCAGCAAATATAACATCAACTGATTTTTCAGGAAGCGCATTCAACACATCGATACAATCCCCTTTTAAAATCTTATTGAGAGGCAGCGATTTTGTATTTTGTTTTATTACAGCTTTTGAAGCGGCTGTTTCTTGACGTGCACTCATGCGTGCCGTTTTTTTTACTTCAGACATCTATTTCCTCCGTCCCGAGGCCTGTTACCCCACCTTATCTGTTGTCATCATGACGGCCTTTTTGGCTCTCGCAGAGTGGGGCTTCTGGTAATAATATGAGTCGAAAGCGATTCTTCGTCAAGAGATTCTTTTTTAAAATCAATAAGTTCTAGGTATTTTCTAATCTAAAATATCTCGAATCGGGGCAAAAGTTTTTCTGTGATGAGGACTAACACCTACTAGCTTTAGTGCTTGTCTGTGATGTGGCACACCATATCCTGCGTTTTTCTCCCAACCATACTCTGGGTAAATTTTCGCAAGTTTTTTCATCAAATTATCACGAAAATTTTTTGCTATAATCGATGATGCCGCGATAGAAAGGGACCGCGCATCACCTTTCACTAGTGTTTTAGTCGGTATCCCCAAGCCCGGATCGCAGTTCCCATCCACCAAAGCAGATGTTGCTTTCACCCCTAAGCCAACCACTGAACGGCGCATAGCCAGCAGACTGGCTTGCAAGATATTCATGGTATCAATTTCATCGACACTTGCCCCAGCTATTGCGACCGCAACAGCGCTTTCCATAATATGTTTCGCCAGAATTCCCCGCTTATTGGCTGAAAGCTTTTTGCTGTCATTCAACCCAACAGGAATATGCTCTGGGTCTAAAATAACCGCAGCAGCAACAACTGGCCCTGCCAAAGGCCCTCTGCCAACCTCATCGACACCGCACACGTGTGCACCGTGCTGCTGGATCATGGTTTGCTCAGCCTTAAAATCAGGCCCACTTGGCATCTGTATACCCGCCTTTATGAATAAATCTATGTTCAATAGCTTGTCCCCTGCCCTTAAGTCCCCTACAGTAAGGTGCCTGCAACTGTAAAATCAAAGGCATATTTCAGTTGAAAGATCAAACCGCAAAACAAGCTGCTTTGAAAGCCATTAAATCGCACACAAAATGTGAAGATTTTGATTACTCAGGTCAGATTATCAAAGCCCGAAAATGCACCATTTATCAAGTGAAATCACCAACAAATAAGGCCTTATATGCTGTAAAGGTTTATTGTGGCATCTATGCAAATGGGGAACAAAGCCAACTGCAATATGAAGCACTTGTGCACGCGCATAAGCGCCTATTGCCCCCTTATTCAGTCGTGCCACCCGTTGCTTATCTCGCGGATCACCAAACGATCATTATGGGCTGGGTGAGCGCGAAAAAACTAAAGCAAGTTCTGCTGGCTAATATTACAAATCCAAAAATGCAGAACCATCTTATTAAGCAAACAATGCTGTGGGCTAATATGTACCATCAAATCAACGGCATAGATCATGATTTATACGAAAAAGCATGGCGTCGTGGTCAAAACAGATTACAATATTTGCGTGACACCCGTGGCATAACAAACAGACAATTAGCCAAATATCCGCATATAAAAACTGCGGCGGAATTTATTGATTCAATCCCTGCCCAATATTTCAAATACCCAGTCCCCACAGCTATTTTACACGGCGACTTCACGCCAACAAATATTTTAATTACCCCTAATCAAACCATTGGTATTGACCTATGGGGGTATCAGCGCAAACCAATTTTAAATGATATAATCCGCATGTGTGTGTATCTAAGTTTAAACATCCCTTTTATGCGCGGTTCTAAAAATCCGTATGAATGGCGCGTCGTAAAATTAATGCATGCGAGCTATGGGGAAAATTTTTATCCCGATCATAAGGAAATATTCTTATATGCATTATTGTTGGAATATGTACGCCGCAGCTTAGTAACGCTGGGCAGTCAAAACAGGTCCTGGCAAGGTCTAAAAAAAGCGTGGACACTAGACCGCATGAATAAAATCATTGCTGAAATCACTAAGCAGATACGACACTTATAACCAATTGCGGTGAATTTTGATCCCCTTATTTGGCTATAAGTATTTGTATCGGTTCGACTTATCCCAAGGAACTTTGCGAATCATGAAATCATTATTCATTGGTCTCGCTATAGACCCCTTAGAAAACAAATAAGAAATAGTGGGGCAAGACATGGTACCTAATGGGGACTAGGACCTCTTCTCAGAGGGTTCAGGGGATAACATCCATGTCTTGCCCAATGAAGTATTTGAATTTCAGATTAATCATTTCAGGGGGGATATGATCAATCCGACTAAGCTGGGGGTAGACAGCGTGTCAAATACTTCAATGACTTAAACTTTAACTCGCCGCAATAACTGAACGACCAAAACGATGAGCCCGACGTCTACGGCGCATGCTATAACTCGATAAAGATGGTACTTCACTTACGTGACCTACATGACCAGTCGCTGATTTTTTAACCAAATTTGTAAACATTTATATATCCTCGTATTATGTGACCTGATTTTATTCATTGTTAGGGCCACGGGTTACTAACTGTCGTCGTAGCATTTTTTTATTTGTGCCCATTTTTAGGGTCTATCGCTTGCTACAGCTTTAATGTAGGAAGGTGCTTACTTTCTTTCAAGACCACTGAACGCTTTTTTTGAACGTTTCACCGCACAAAGTGCATTAAATCTATCATATAGCCAAATGCGGTGAATATTGATCACCTTATTTGGCTATAAGTCTTTGTGTCGGTTCGACTTATCAATAAATAATGAAATCATTATTCATTGGTCTCGCTTTTGTATCGGTTCGACTTATCAATAAATAATGAAATCATTATTCATTGGTCTCGCTTTTGTGTCGGTTCGACTTATCAATAAATAATGATCTCATTATTCATTGGTCTCGCTTTTGTGTCGGTTCGACTTATCAATAAATAATGAAACCATTATTCATTGGTCTCGCTTTTGTGTCGGTTCGACTTATCAATAAATAATGAAACCATTATTCATTGGTCTCGCTTTTGTGTCGGTTCGACTTATCAATAAATAATGATCTCATTATTCATTGGTCTCGCTTTTATTACGGTTCGACTTATCAATAAATAATGATCTCATTATTCATTGGTCTCGCTATAGTTCATTTTCTGGATAATTTCTGAGAAAGTCCTGAGAAATTTCTGGGCGCTCGTTGGGCTTTTCATACATGTTAGATAATGCTATATGCATCACATGTTGCGTGCAAACACCATTATTGATACGTTTGATGCCTTAACAAACAAAAGTATTTTCAAAACCACGGGTGACGACTGGGGCCGCAGTCATTGGTTAAAGCCCAATAAATTTCCCGCTTACTAGATTTGAGGACAAATCAAATTATGAGCAAACACATTGTTATTATTGGTGGTGGTCATGCTGCTGCACAAGTGATTACCAGTCTGAAGCAAAAAAAAT
This sequence comes from Kordiimonadaceae bacterium, assembly GCA_014238195.1. GTDB lineage: Bacteria > Pseudomonadota > Alphaproteobacteria > Sphingomonadales > Kordiimonadaceae > JABABO01. The sequence continues at coordinate 12,376 of JABABO010000343.1, forward strand.
TCATCGTCAAAATCACCCTTGTCAGTGATGAAGATATGATTCCGTATCAACGCCCACCACTTTCAAAAGCTTATCTTGCGCGTAAGCTTGACCGCGACCGATTGCCGATAATACGCCAATCCCTATATGATAAAATGCATGTGGACCTGCGCTTAAACACGACAGCAACAGGGCTAAATACCGATGCCAAAATCATTACACTTAGCAGCGGTGAAAAGATATCGTATGACGACTGCATTATTGCCACAGGTGGCCACGCTCGCCGCTTAGACTGCGCTGGGTCTGATTTGGGCGGCATTCATTATATCCGCAAGGTAGCCGATGTTGATACCATGCTGCCTAACTTTGAGGCTGCGAAGAACATTGTGATAGTCGGTGGCGGATATATCGGCCTTGAAATCGCTGCCGTTGCAAGAAAACTCGATAAGACTGTTACAGTGCTGGAAGCCATGCCTCGCATATTAGGACGCGTAGTCGCCCCCGAAGTTTCAAGTTTTTATCAGACCATACACACAGATGAGGGTGTAGATATCCATACAGATCAAATGGTGACAGCCTTCAACGGGCAAGACAGTACTGTAACCAGCGTTACGACACAAACTGGAAACGCCTTTAAAGCGGACCTTGTGATCATTGGTATTGGATTGATCGCCAACACTGGCCTAGCCGTTAATGCGGGGATCGCATGCCATGATATGGGTATTTTTGTTGACACAGCCTGCCGCACCAGCGCAGCAAATGTTTATGCTGTTGGTGATGTTACGTGGCAAAAAAACCTTTTCTACGACCAACACTTAAGACTGGAAAGTGTGCAAAATGCTGTTGACCAAGCAAAAATCGCCGTTGCTAACATTATCGGTGAGCCTGCGGTGTATAATGAGCTGCCATGGTTCTGGTCTGATCAATATGGCCTAAAATTACAAATAACAGGTCTCAGTGAGGGTTACGATAAATTGATCACACGCGGCGACCCACGAAGTCGATCTGTGGCTTTCTTTTACATGAAAAATAATCGTATCATCGCTGCTGATTGTATTAACCGTATGCAAGAATTCATCGGCGCAAAAAAAATAATTGCCGCTCGCGTTACCGTCCCCAAGGGTATGCTGCAAGACGATACGACACCCTTCAAGGATATTGTGAAAAAGCTGTTAACCGATTAAAACCTATGGACCAGCAAGCAGTTCATCAATCGCTGTGAGTATTTTTGTAGAATTTGGTTTCACTCGACTTTTAAAATATCCAACTGGTTTGCCATTTTGATCAATCAAATATTTATGGAAATTCCATTTCGGGCGACTTTTATCGCCAAGCTCGGCTGCGAGAAACTCATAAACAGGTGCTGTGCCTTCCTTGCCATTAACGATCATTTTTTTTGTCATCGGAAATTGAATATTAAAATTCACTTCACAGAATTGTTTAATCTCGTCCTCGGTACCTGGTTCTTGCGACCAAAAATCATTCGCTGGAACACCAAGTACTAAAAAACCCCTATCCTGATAGGTGTCATGCAAGGCTTGAAGCCCTTCATATTGCGGTGTGTAACCGCATTTAGACGCTGTATTTACCAGCAAAACCACTTTGCCCTTATAGTCTTCAAGTGGCATGTCGGTATAATCAATTGATGTGACCGTAAAATCATGGAACGATTGTTCGCCCGCCACACCATTAAAGGGCATGGTCAAAAGACCCAGTATCACGAAACAAACGGTCCTTATTTTATGGCACATACTAAATCCTTTCGACATATTCACTTTAGTATGAACATTCTAGCAATTAAAACAAGACCATAGGTCAAATTTTTGTGACCACGATATTGATTGATACAAAAGCCCTTTAAGAATGGACAGACCAGTCCTATATTCCTGACTAGTAAAAATTAGGGAAATATTTATGTCAAAATCAACCAATGTCTTGTTTAAACCTTTTTCACTCGGATCACTTGAACTCTCAAACCGCATTATTATGGCGCCTATGACACGTTCTTCCAGCCCTAGAAATGTCCCCAATGATTTAAATGTTGCTTATTATGCCCGCCGCGCCGCAGGCGGTGTGGGATTAATAATAACCGAGGGAACTTGCGTTGGTCACAAAGCCGCCAATGGTTACCCCAATGTGCCCTATTTTCATGGCGAAGAGAGCTTAAAGGGTTGGAAAAAAGTTGTTGAAGCGGTTCATTCACAAGGTGGCAAAATTATGCCTCAGCTTTGGCATGTAGGCTCGGTGCGCCGCGAAGGCATCGAACCCGATCCATCTGTACCAGGTTACGGGCCATCTGGAATGGTAATGCCAGGCAAAAAACTCTGCCATGAGATGACAAAACAAGATATTGCTGATGTCGTTGAAGCATTCGCTCAGGCCGCGGAGGATGCCAAAAATATCGGGATGGACGGTGTGGAAATTCACGGTGCGCATGGGTATTTGGTCGATCAATTTTTCTGGGAAGGTGTCAATGTCCGTGATGATGAATACGGCGGGTCATTGCCGGATCGTACCCGATTTGCAGTTGAAATTATTACAGCAATCCGTAAACGCGTTGGTCCTGATTTTCCTATTTTGCTGCGATACTCTCAGTGGAAACAACAAGATTATACAGCACGCCTAGCAAATACCCCAGAAGAATTAGGGACATTTTTAAAACCCCTTGCAGACGCTGGCGTTGATATTTTCCATTGTTCTACCCGCCGATTTTGGGAACCAGAATTTACAGGCAGCCATCTGAACCTTGCTGGTTGGACCAAACAACTAACAGGCAAACCTGCTATCACTGTTGGCAGCGTTGGTTTAGACGCTGAATTTACAAAAGCTGGCACAGTAGGATTCTTAGAAGCAGAACCCGCTAGTTTAGACGGCCTGATCGACCGCATGGAAGCCGATGAGTTTGACCTTGTAGCAGTTGGCCGCGCCATGATCGCAAACCCAAATTGGGCAAACCAAGTCAAGGCGGGTGCGATGAATGATCTACAAGCGTATAAGGCTGATATGCTCAAAAAACTTGTATGATATCATCTGTGTAATATAGACCAAAATGGGTCCAATGGCCCATTTTTGTGTTTGTAAAAGCCGTACACACGTTTGCTAAAACAAACTAAGCTGACCACCTGTGCGTTTTTCAGTACTGGTTTTGAGAAAATCATGCACATTCATCGTCTCATCCTTGTTACGATGGCTATTCATAAGAAGGCCCATCCGCGCTGCAATTTTTGTAAAACGTGCCTTCATTAAATCGGCTTCAACCCCTTTACCTTTCATACGGTGACCAAAACGCGGATCATTAGCCCGCCCTGCCCGCATCGCTAGCAGTCGGTTCATCACCCTGTTCGCACGGTCTGGGAAATGCGTGAGCAACCATTCACGAAACAATGTTTCAATTTCACGCGGCAGGCGTAATAAAATATAAGCGGCACTCGTCGCGCCTGCATGAGCGCTAGCAGCCAGCACCTGTTCCATTTCGTGATCATTAATCGCGGGGATAACAGGGGCAAACATCATCCCCACATCAATGCCCATGTCCGTCATAATCCGCATTGCATCTAAGCGACGCTGCGGACTACTGGCGCGTGGTTCCATCAAGCGAGATAGACGGCTATCAAGCGTAGTGATACTAAAGGCAACACGCGCTAAACCCTTTTCAGCCATAGGGGTGAGAATATCTAAATCCCGAACAATCATTCTGTTTTTAGTTAAAATCGTAACAGGATGATCAAATTCAGCGAGCACTTCAAGAATTTGCCGGGTGATTTTTTGCGTTTTTTCAATCGGTTGGTATGGGTCTGTATTTGTTCCCATGGCAATCGGCGCTGGTATATAATTCGGGCGCATTAATTCCTTGCGTAAAAGCTCAGCAGCATTGGATTTGCTGAATAACTTGGTTTCAAAATCAAGCCCTGCCGATAACCCCATATAAGTATGCGTAGGCCTAGCAAAACAATAAATACAGCCATGTTCACAGCCACGGTAAGGATTGATTGACCGATCAAATGGAATATCAGGGGACTGATTTTTACTAATGATAGTACGTGGTGCTTCTGGTGTAATTTCTGTTGGAATACGGACAGGTTTTAAGCTTTCAGCCAAACTGTCATCAAAAGTATCATACGGACTGTTTCCTGATCCATCACCCCAGCCATCATCAAAAGTATCGCGGGTATAACGTTCAAATCGTCCGCTGGTATTTGACAGTGCGCCGCGACCCTGTGTCACACTGTGCGAACCTGTCACCACACTTACCCCATTAACAGGTGCAACAGGGCGAGCAACTTTTAGCGGACCAATGGCGCAAGGTGGTTTTAAAGCTGCTGCCCTGTATGTGTTTTGATGCCTCATATATATTTTATAACATAAGAACAAAACAAGAACAAGTGTTTTTTTATACTGAATAATCGCGCAGAATTTAGGGATTAACACCTTTAAAATCTTCACACCACATCAAGAAATCATCGCCGTGCATGGGGCGACCAATATGATACCCATGCACGATATCTGCCCCTAATTTACGAACCATAGCGAGCTGAGTTTCACTTTCCACACCTTCACAGGAACATCTTAGCTTTAATTTTCTTGCAAGATTAATTGCTGATTCTAGCACATGTTTTGCCGTGCTTTTCTTTTCTGCATGAACAGTGAAGCTACGATCAATGATTAATTCATCAAAGGGGATTTGATCCAATTTCATAAGGCTAGTGAAGGCTGACCCGAAATCATCTAAGCATAATGTAAAACCTTGCTTCTTCAATAAAAGCAAAGTCTTAAGACCCATATTGCCAGCGTCTTCTAGGTCCCCTTCATTCACTTCAAGACACAAAAGCTGCGGGTCAAGATCATATTGGGCTATTAGATCCTGCACAATATCGACAAAATCATCTTTTTGCAGGTTATCAGCAGCAATATTGACCGACACAGGCATTAACAGCCCTTGTTGTTTCCAATCCGCAATTTGGGCTGTTGCCAGTTCCAACATACGAAATGTTAACAGATCCATTAGCCCTTTTTCCTGGGCCACCCTGATAATAGGTCCTGCGCCTAAAAACCCCCCATTTGCCACCGCCCATCGTGCACAAGCCCCAGCTGCACAAATAGTGCCTGAGCGTAAATCTAATCGAGGTTGGTAAACAGCCGCTAGTCCATCTGTCATCAAGCCGCGCATAAATTCGGTTTCAGAGAGAATAGTTTCAGGGGCACGGTCACCAATACGCCGCGTTGCTGCGACATTTTGCAAAATGTCCTGCAAGTCTTTCGGGGCAAGGGGGCTTGTCAACACCCCCAGCACATTAACACTCAGCGCCACTGCATGTTCTCTAGCCGTTGTAAGGCTTTCATCAGCATAGTGATCAATAAAAATGACGCTAGGGTCCCCTTTTATTTTCGCAAGTCGCGCAATCAAACCATGATCATCCATATCAATGACTGTCGTATCTGAAATAATCACATCAAAATGTTCTGTTTTTAGCATTTCAACGGCCGCGCGGCCGCTGTTCACGGTCATAATCAGATAATCATCCGCTCGCAGACTGCTGGTTACGATAGAGTGCAATGTTGATGATTCGTCAACCAACAGCAGTTTCTTAGTCATCGTAGCCACCTTTCTTTACCGCCAGCTTTTCGTTAGCCAAAGCATACGATACACCCCTTAACAGGGCTTTAAGGGTGATAATATTCCAAAGGCATTTATTCTTTAATCAGTCTCGGGTGCACGGTAACGCAATATAGGTTTGCGGGCTGCTTGAGTTTCGTCAAGCCGCGCCCACGGTGCATGATAGGGCGCACCCCTAAAGCGGGCCACATTCCCAGCCTTAGCTTCCTGGGCTAAGCCTTGCAAGGAACCGATAAACTGATCTAAGTTTTCTTTCGATTCGCTTTCTGTTGGTTCCACCAGCATAGCGCCGTGTACCACAAGTGGGAAATACATAGTCATGGGATGATACCCTTCATCGATCATTGCTTTAGCAAAATCAAGGGTGGTCACATCGGTGCCATCCAAAAAACGATCATCAAACAACACTTCATGCATACAAGGGCCAGGGTAAGAAACGCTCAGATCACCATCAAGACATGCCATGATGTAATTAGCGCTCAACACTGCATCTTCGGATGCACGCCGTAAACCATCCCCGCCATGGCTTAACATATATGTTAGCGCCCGTACATACATCCCCATTTGCCCATGAAACGCCGTTAAACGCCCTATTGTTGGGTCAGCTTTGTCTAAAGCATGCTCTTTTAGTGTCAAGCCATCCCCCGCGCCGACAATATAGGGCAAAGGCACATGATCTTTCAGCGCATCAGAAAATACAACAGGACCAGACCCAGGTCCCCCGCCGCCGTGTGGAGTGGAAAATGTTTTATGCAAGTTGAAATGCATGGCGTCCACACCCAAGTCACCTGGACGTATTTTACCAGCAATTGCATTAAAATTAGCGCCGTCACAATAGAAGTACGAACCATTAGCATGAATTGCGTCTGCGATCGCCTTCACGTTCCGCTCAAACAGGCCGCACGTGTTAGGGTTGGTAATCATGACACCAGCCACACTGTTATCAAGCGCAGCTTTTAAGGCATCAACATCAACACGGCCATCGCGATCAGCGGGAATTGATTTTACCTTATAACCACAAAAAGCAGCGGTCGCTGGATTGGTGCCGTGCGCACTTTCGGGACATAAGATAACTTCCCGTGCATCACCACGGGCTTCCAGCGCCGCACGGATTGCCATAATACCACACAGTTCGCCGTGTGCCCCTGCCTTGGGTGACAAGGCAACAGCAGGCATTCCACAAAGCGTCGTAAGCCAGTGGGATAAGTGTTCCATTAATTCCAAGGCGCCCTGCACAGTGCTGATTGGTTGCAAGGGGTGTATATCCATAAAACCAGGCAGGCGAGCTGTCTTTTCATTCAAGCGCGGGTTATGCTTCATGGTGCAAGACCCAAGGGGAAAGACACCCATATCAATACCGTAATTTCGCCGTGATAAGCGGGTATAGTGGCGCACGACATCTGGTTCGCTTAAGCCTGGGCAGTTCGGCTTAACTGTGCGTTCCAACCCACCAAGACACAGGGTAAAATCCTCAATATCTTCAA
>JABABO010000237.1 GCA_014238195.1 Kordiimonadaceae bacterium
GCTTTAGAAGCAGATGAAAAGCATGTCATGGGGGTTAATAGCCGCGCTGACTTGGCCGATGCAGAAGCGCAGTTTCAACAAATGCGACGAACACAAGCAATGAATGATGGCATTACCTTAATTGACCCCAAAACCGTATATTTTTCTTACGATACTGCACTAGGTCGCGATTGTTTGTTGGAGCCGAATGTGTTCTTTGGCCCTAATGTTTTGGTTGAAGATAATGTCACCATCAAAGCAAACAGTCACTTAGAAGGCTGCATTGTTCGCAGACAAGCCACCATTGGCCCTTTCGCCCGCTTGCGCCCAGATGCGGATATCGGTGTTGGCTCTAAAATCGGTAATTTTGTCGAAATAAAAAAAGCCAAACTAGATGAAGGGGTTAAAGTCAGCCACCTATCCTACATTGGGGACACCCATATAGGTGCAGCAGCTAACATAGGGGCGGGCACCATTACCTGTAATTATAACGGTTATCTGAAACATCAAACCCATATTGGCGCTGGCGCATTCATTGGGTCTAACAGCGCTTTGGTCGCACCTGTTATGATCGGTGACGGGGCCATTGTCGGCGCTGGCAGCGTGATAAGCAGTGATATTAACAAGGATGCACTTGGGCTGACACGCGCCACTCAAAAAGAATTACAAGGCTTTGCAAAGAAATTCCGCGAAAAGCAAGCTTTAATAAAAGCCCGCCTCAAAAGCAATAAAAGCGAGACAAAATAATGTGCGGTATCATTGGTATACTTGGTAAAACTGACACAGTTCCTGCAATGTTAGGGGCGCTAAAGCGCCTTGAATATCGCGGGTATGATAGTGCTGGCGTTGCCGTACTAGACGATGGTCAGATTAAACGCCGCCGTGAGATTGGCAAACTGCAAGCCCTTATGAATAGTGTTGGTGATGATCCTATTGCGGGAACCAGTGGTATCGGCCATACGCGCTGGGCCACCCACGGTGAACCGACAACAAAAAACGCCCATCCACATATAACAAGCCGTGTTGCAGTGGTTCACAATGGTATTATCGAAAACTTCCGTGATCTAAGGGATGAACTTAAAAATTTAGGGATTATATGTGAAGGCGAAAGCGATACGGAAGTGATCACCAAGCTGTTGGATCATTACTTACAAGATGGTATGGACCCTGTTACAGCTTTCAAGGCAATGATCAGCCGGGTCACGGGGGCTTATGCTCTAGCAGTGCTAATGAGCGGCGAAAAGGACCTCATGCTGGGCGCACGCCGTGGTAGCCCGCTGGTCATTGGCCTTGGGGACGGGGAAATGTTTTTCGGATCAGATGCGCTTGCGCTTGCCGACCTGACCAATCGCTTAATCTATATGGAAGAAGGTGACCTTGCAGTGTTATCGCACAGCAAGGCCGAAATTTACGATAAAAACGACACCCTCGTTCAAAGAAAAATCAGTTTTAGCCACATAAGTGGTGCCTTGATAGACCGCGGCAATCATCGCCACTTTATGCAGAAGGAAATTTACGAACAGCCAACAGTCGTTGCCCAAACGCTTGGACGGTATCTAAACCCCAATACTGGCACCATTGCCTTGCCTGCAATGGATTTCAGCTTGGCAAATATCAGCAAAATTACCTTGGTCGCCTGCGGCACAAGCTATTATGCCGCCCTTGTAGCAAAATATTGGATCGAGCAATATGCACATGTATCAGTCGATGTTGATATTGCGTCCGAATTTCGTTACCGCAACCCCGTTTACGCCCAAGGTGGATTATGCTTGTTTATCAGCCAATCTGGCGAAACCGCTGACACGCTGGCTGCGCTGCGCCACGCAAAAGATGCAGGCCAACACGTGGGGGTGATAGTCAATGCGGCAGAATCGTCAATGGCGCGTGAAGCAGCGCTGGTGATGCACACCCATGCAGGACCCGAAATTGGTGTCGCAAGCACCAAAGCCTTTACCTGCCAATTGGCAGTGCTTGCAGCTTTCACGGTTGCCCTTGGGGTAGAACGCAGTGTGATAGAGACCAGCCGAAGTCGCGCGCTCGTCGCTGAACTAGAAAGCGCCCCCACCTTGATCTCTAAAATACTCAGTGATCACGATCCCATTATTAGCATGGCAGATAAGCTTGCGTCTGCGCGGGATATATTATTTGTTGGGCGCGGGATTCAGTACCCCATAGCCTTAGAAGGTGCATTGAAGTTAAAAGAACTGAGCTACATCCACGCCGAAGGCTACGCAGCAGGTGAGCTAAAACACGGGCCTATCGCCCTGATTGACGAGCATGTCCCCGTGATCGGCATCGCCCCAAAAGGCGAAATTTCAAAAAAAACAATCTCCAATCTACAGGAAATTGCCGCCCGCAAAGGCAATGTTATTTTGGTGTCTGACGATATAAGCCTGAGCACTGAATTTAAGGGGGCCTTTATCATGCCCACAGCTGGGCAATTTATTGAACCCCTTGTGTATGCTATCCCTGTACAGCTTATTGCTTATTATACAGCCGTTGCCAAAGGCACAGATGTTGATCAACCACGCAATCTAGCCAAAGCCGTCACGGTCGAGTAATGAGAACAGAGATTTAACAGGAAAAAATAATGGAAATATTAGGTTTTGTTTTTGGAATATTTGGGTTGATTGCTTGGATACGCTTAGAAAAACTTACAAAAACTTTAAAAGAAAAAGGCATCCTAGACGAAGATTACAAAGCTGAGTAAACAGTGTTGTAGACTAGCCAGCACCTCTTGAGTGTGACTTATCCTTTGATTGCCGACAGAATATCACCGCCGCTTAGACAAGGGGACTGGCCTTGTTCAAAAGCATCCTGCACCAATGCCATAATTTTAGCATTGATAGGCGCTGTGATGCCCAGACTTTCAGCCAGTTTAACGATCTCGCCTTGTAGATAAGCGACCTCGCTCATGCGGCCTGCCTCCAAATCATCAAGCATTGATGACCGCGCACTGGCATCAATTTTTAAAATCATATTCATGATTAAACTATACAGAAAATTTGGCAAACGCAGAACTTTGATCATTTTTTCAGGGGCATTACCGTTAATTGGGGCTGGTGCGACACCAGATGCTTTCACAACGGTAAGCGCTTCTTCAATCATTAGGGCAAGCGCAAGCCGGTAAGGTTTTTGCACCAAGCATTGCTTAAGCGGCGCACCCGCAAGTGTGTTCATAGCATTATTCAAATTAATCAATAATTTGCCCCACTGCACTGCGATAATATCATCCACCAAAGTGCACCCCTGCTTAGCATCTTGAAAGCACGTTTGCATCTGCCGCAGACTTGCCATATCAGTATTTTGAAAATATAAATCGCCTTCGGTTCCGCTATGAAACTGAGCAGGGCCAGTGCTTGTTACATTAAAAGGAACCATCGCGCCCAGAACCTGAAAATCAGGCATGGCGCGGCGCAGTGTTTGTGCATTTCCAACACCATTTTGTAGACTAATCACCACGGTATCAGGTTTTAGAATTTTGGCGAGCTCATGTCCTGCGGCTTCTGTATCCTGTGATTTAACCGTCACCAGCACAATATCCGCGTCCCTCGCATTCTCAGCATTTAAATCAAAGGTAATATCTGTGGCAGGGACATGAAATGTTTCCCGTTCATAATGGGTGAGTGTCAGCCCGTGATCAGCAATCAGCTTTCTAAAACGCTCCCGACCGATCAGGCGAACCCTAGCCCCAGCATATGCCAGTTGCCCACCGACATAACACCCGATAGACCCAGCGCCAAAGACTGAAATATTAAGGCTAGAGTGCGCCATGTTGCATACATCCTTTCACACTTATAGCCAATTGCGGTGAATTTTGATCACCTTATTTGGCTATAAGTATTTGTATCGGTTCGACTTATCCCAAGAGACTTTGCGAATAATGAAATCATTATTCATTGGTCTCGCTTTTATGTCGGTTCGACTTATCAATAAATAATGATTTCATTATTTATTGGTCTCGCTTTTGTGTCGGTTCGACTTATCAATAAATAATGATTTCATTATTCATTGGTCTCGCTATATATCATTCACTTAAATACTCAGGTCCCTTAAATTATAATCTTTCAACTCACTTAACATACCTGAGTTCCAAGTATAGTCAGTTGGATCATTTTCAAAAGGCTTATAGGTATATTGTGTCTCGTTCGGGTAACGTTGACGGCGGGCATCAATCCCGTAGCCTAAAACTTTTGTACGTTCCTTAATAAAAGCATCATCATAGAATATAACATCCGTATGAATGCCAGCCCCTTGCACATCTAGCACCGATGAGCGGCGATGAAAACCTGCGTTAACCGTCAAACGGGGTTCATAGCCAGTATTAGGGAAAGAACCATGCACGATCTGGCGGTTCGAGATAATTACATCCCCTGCATTACACACCATTGGTACAGCACCCGGCAAGCGTTCTGACCCCGCTTCAGCAACGAGTTTTTTAATATCAATATGGCCATCCTTATGTGACCCAGGCAGAACCCACACGCCGTTCACCGCAGTGCTGCCATAGACTTGGGTCATAAAATTAAAGCCATGAATATCTTCATCAAAATCAGGATTATCCCAGTGCGTATCACCGTCTTGGTGCCAAGAAACTGCCGCCCCTAAGAACGGGTCCTTAATGAATAAAGTTTCATTGAACGGTGCGAAATCATCGCCGTTGATCGCAGCCGCGACTTTCAATAACTGTGGATGGGCATAAGCGCGCAAACAGGCTTCTGAAAACTGCAAAGACCCAAGTAAAATAAAGGGCGAGGCGGCAGGGGCATCCGCTGCTGCTTTTGGCTCATATAGTTTCACTTGATGACGGCCATTGGCTAAATCAGAACCACCGAGCGGGTCCCCAAGCGGCTTAGACCACAATAGGTTAGGGGCTTTGCACCCCAAACTAAGGGCAGGATTACCATAAGAATCCACAATTTCGTCAGGGGCAACTGGTAACCGCTTGCGCATGGCCTCTATGTCATTCCTAAGGTCTTCAATCTCTTCATCGCTTACAACATCTGTAAAGACATAAAATCCGTACCTTGAATAAGATTCCCGTATATCAAGTGCAAGCGAACCATCCTCGTTAAAACGAATCGGCCCACGATTATCAAGCTCTAATGCGCGCGCTTGACCCGTCATTAAATAATCCCGCATGGCATCCGCATCTTCACCATAATGGGCTGCACATGCTTCGATTGAACGACTGATATCCTGATCCATTTTTCACTCCTTTCAAGTTCACAGTTTTTAATCTTGTTAAAATTTAAAGCATATGCAAAACTGTGTGTCAAGAAAAATTTTATGTGCCATAAAATCTGTGAGAATTAAGGATTAGATCATGTCACTTGCTCCCATTGCCAGAGGCGCTAAAACAAGGGCCATCAATAAAAGTAAACGCCGCGATCATATCCTTGCTTGTGCAGGCCAAATTGTTATTGATAAAGGCTATGAGTGCCTAACACTAGCCGAAATCGCCAAAAGTGCTGGCGTTACGATTCCCACAATTCACAATTTACTTGGCAAAAAATCTCAAATATTTGATAGCTTGATCGAAGAAATGGTCACCCGTCTTGGGATAGTTTTATCGCACCAACCCAAAGGGGACCCCCTGCTTGCCATGGAAGCGTTCCTGAATGAAATCATTGCACTTTTTCAAACAAACGAAGCCTTATATAAAGCAGCATTTATAGCAGGCGAGAAGACAAACCAATTTGATCGCACTTCGCAGCAAGGCATTTTCGCAAAATCACTGAAGTTAACAACAACAATATGTACAGACGGACAGAAAAACGGCTACTTACACGGTCACATAAAACCAGCTGTTTTAGGGCAACAAATTTTTGGTTGCCATCGCCTCGCACGTCAAGACTGGATGCAGGGTCATATCGGTCTGCAGGCATATCAAACACAAGTTTTACTGGGTACATCCATTCTGTTGTACAGTGATGCTGCATCTGAATTTCGTCAGCGTCTCAATAAAAAAATAAAAGAAATCACAAAATAATGATCTTGATCTGCTTAATGATCTTGATCTGCACTCCAAAGTTCTACCAGTCAGGTTTTGCAGTGTCAGGGTGATAATATATCGTAAATCCAATATTAACTGATTTAGCCATAAAGTTCTTCTATGATAATTATAGTTAACCAACCACTTCATTACTGAGGATTAAAGGCCATGCATTTTTTGCGCAATAAAATACCGCCGCCCATTGTTACTGTATTATTTGCCGTCTTGGTTTATGGTTCAAGCCCTTATCTGCCTGATATACAAATACCTGCGTCAAACACTGCCAGAAATACTGCCAGTCTTATAACATTTATTATAGGCTTCGGGATTATGTTGAGTGCCGGAATAGCGTTTCGTAAATTTCAAACGACTGTCAATCCGTTAAAACCTGACACAGCGTCTTCCCTTGTCACGGGTGGTATTTTTAATGTTTCCCGCAATCCTATGTATTTAGGCATGCTTTTGATGTTGGGTGCTGTATGCTTGAAATTTAATATATTTGGGAGCTTGGTATTTATGCCTATTTATGTACTGTATATGAATAAATTCCAGATTGCACCTGAAGAAGAAGCGATGTTAAAATTATTTGGCGACGATTTCACATCTTATAAAAACAATATCAGACGTTGGATATAAAGAAATCTAAGATAAAGTAGCGAGCACTTATGACAAACCCAATCAAACCAGTTCGAAAAATTGTCTTGCCTGTAGCGGGCTTGGGCACCAGATTTTTACCCGCAACTAAAGCTATTCCAAAGGAAATGCTTCCTGTCTTGGATAGACCCTTGATCCAATATGCGGTTGAAGAAGCATTAGACGCAGGCATTCAAGACATTATTTTTGTGACGGGCCGTAATAAGCAAGTGATGGAGGATCACTTTGATCATGCTTTTGAACTTGAAAAAATTCTGCTTGAACGCGGCAAAACAGAAGCGCTTGCGATCTCGCAAAGTATGCTGCAAGAAGAAGGGCGCATCAGCTATGTCAGGCAAATGAACCCGCACGGCCTTGGCCATGCTGTGTGGTGCGCCCGTGAAATTGTTGGTGATGAACCTTTTGCTGTTGCACTGCCAGACGAACTTTTGCAATCAAAGCCAGGCTGCCTTAAAAAAATGATTGATGTCTATAATGAACTCGGTGGTAATATTATTGCGACTTTAAAAGTGCCTGACCAAGAAACATCAAACTACGGGATTGTCGCTCTAGGTCACACAGTACAAACCACAGGGGGACACTGCACTGAAGTCAAGGGATTGGTTGAAAAGCCAAAACCGAGTGAAGCGCCTTCAAATGATGCTATCATTGGTCGATATATCTTGCAGCCAGAGGTCATGCAAGCTTTATCATCAAAAGAGATCGGGGCGGGTGGTGAAATACAGTTAACAGACGCCATGGCAAAAATGATTGGTCATCAAGCTTTTCATACTGTTGAATATACGGGTGGGCGCTATGATTGTGGCAGCAAAATTGGCTGGTTAACAGCCAACATTGTTATGGCTATGGAAGACCCTGAACTGGCGCAAAAATTAAAGGACGTTATAGGCTAATTTATATATAGCGAGACCAATAAATAATGATCTTATTATTCATTTATAAGTCGAACCGACACAAAGACTTATAGCCAAATAAGGGGATCAATATTCACCGCTATTGGTTATATTCGTCATTAGGGTTTAATCCGCCCGAAGTCATCGTCAAGTCGCACGATATCATCTTCGCCCAAATAAGACCCCGTTTGCACTTCAATAAGCCTTAGATTTTGGTCTGTTTTATTTTCAAGACGGTGTTTTGCCTTCATGGGAATATAAATAGACTGATCAACACCCATAGTCTTCACATCATCGCCGCATGTCACAACAGCTTCGCCTGAGACGATCACCCAGTGTTCAGCGCGTTTATGGTGATATTGCAAGGATAATCGCTTACCTGGATAAACAACAATTTCTTTCACTTGATATCGATCCCCGATTACTAATGTACTGTAATTTCCCCAAGGGCGATATACTGTTGAATGCAATTCGGCTTCTGGGCGGTTTTCGCTTTTAATCTGCTCCACGATTTTTTTAACATCTTGATCGCGGCTTTTAGGGGCAACAAGAACAGCGTCATCCGTTGACACAACCACCATATCTTTTAGGCCTAATGCCGCCACTAGCTTGTGATCGGCATGCACATAGCAACCTTCACTGTCTTCAAACATCACATCGCCAATCCCAACATTGTGGGCTGCATCGGCTTGATGAGCGCTTGCAAGGGTTGCATAACTGCCGACATCTGACCACCCAAACTGAGAGGGAATGACCGCGGCTTTTTTCGTTTTTTCCATGAGCGCATAATCAATTGAATCAGCAGGCACAGCCTGAAAGCCCGTTTTGTCCAAGCGTTCAAAATTCATATCTTTGGTCATATGTGCAAGGGCAGTACGGCACGCCGTTAATATTTCAGGTGCATGTATTTCAAATTCAGCGATTACCATATCGGCGCGGAACATAAACAAGCCACTGTTCCAACTGTACCCACCATCCTGAACATAGTGCTCAGCCGTTTCTGCGTTTGGTTTTTCCTTAAAGTCACGGACAAGAAAAGCACCCTCACGACCCTCGACTTTCGCCCCCGATGCAATATAGCCATAGCCCGTTTCAGGCCTTGTGGGCTGCATCCCAAAACAGCATAGATAGCCTTGATCAGCAACATGGGCCGCACATTCAATGCTTTTATGAAAGCCTGGCGTATCAGTGATCACGTGATCTGATGGTAAGAACAGCAATAGTGTCTTTGGGTCACTTTCATAGGCCAGCAAAGCTGCGATTGCCACGGCTGGCGCAGTATTGCGGCCAACGGGTTCCAAAATAACACGCGGCACATCTATACCCGCTTCTTTTGCTTGTTCATTCACTATGAAGCGATGTTCTTCATTGGCGATAACCATGGGGTCAGCAAAGCCATATCGCGTTGAGACACGTTCAAGCGTTTGTACAAATAAGCTCTTTCCCCCATAAAGCGGTAAAAAT
This sequence comes from Kordiimonadaceae bacterium, assembly GCA_014238195.1. Taxonomy (GTDB): domain Bacteria; phylum Pseudomonadota; class Alphaproteobacteria; order Sphingomonadales; family Kordiimonadaceae; genus JABABO01. Next base: position 8,986 of record JABABO010000237.1, read on the forward strand.
TGCTTAGGGTATTTCGCCCGTGATAGTGGCCAAAGACGCGACCCTGAACCACCTGACAGAACAACAGGTTTTATAGTATTCACCGCAATATCTTTCATCGGTTATTGATAATCTAATTAAAGTGAGATGCACGATAACCATGACCAACACAGAAAGCAATTAAGGAGCGATAGAAATATTTCTCGCATCAATCCCCAGCGCTTGTAAATTTTTGGCATCCTCTAATGAAATAACAATAAAGTGGCTTATAAATGTGCGGGCTTTTTGCCCGTGCGGCGTTTTTAAGTAGGCCCATAGATCAGCAAACTGGATATAAGGCCCCATGCTTAATCTTTGATCTTTTGAAGTTAATTCTAAACTAACCATGATTGGGGCATTGCTTCTTTTGTGCAGCAAAAACGCGAGCGCTAAATTTTGGATAAAATATTCATCCACAACAACATGTAAGCTGGTCATAGGAGTTAGTTTATTATCGCGTGTAAATCGGTTCGCGGCAAAACGCAGCCAATCGGTTACTTTCATCCCGCCTTCATAAACATAATCATAAGCCACATGCAGAATTTCATTACCATTATTATCAGTATTGTCATTGGGTGCAGCGGTAAGGTCATAGGGTTCTGCGGATATGTTGGCTTCTTTGGAAACACCCTCACCCTGCCAAGTTTCAAGATCATACCAAAAATCGATAAACTTATAGGCATCCTTTATAACCGCTAAAACCTGCTCATCCCTTGGTCGGCGCCAAAGAAAGATCATTGTCTCTAGCATTTGGCAGCGCTCCTGAACACTTAAAGCTCCTGCTTGGGTTAGCAGATGATCATAGGCGAGCTGATTAAAGCGGCCCTCTATCAAGGCTGCTACTGATACCTCCTGCTTTGCCGCACGACTCAGCCGCCAATTCGTAATCATACTCATACTTCGGTCTTTATCCTGATTTTCGGTGTCCTGAACGTCAATAGCGCGGATAATCAAAACTGCATAAAATGCCCCTGAAGGGGGAACAACAGGGATAAATGTTTCTTGCAGTTGGTCCTGCGGGGCAGCAATGATATCAAAGGTAAAACCAAACCCTTTAGCGGCCCTTGTATAGGGGTAAGGCCCTGGCAAGATTTTGCCATACCAATTATAATAGCCTACCGACACTTTCACGCGGTTGCGGTCATAGCTATTGCCTGATGTTTCAAAAGCGGCGTTAAATGTAAGCGCGGATTGTGTGGGCAAAACATAAAACCGACGCACTGGTCTAGGGCTTAGAAAAACCGTCACTTTCTTACCAATTATGCTCGTCAATAGGCCATTCAATCGAAGATAGGCCAATAATTTTGCCCAAAAAGAGAAACGAGATTTTAGTTTTGCGCTCATCGTTTATTGATCATTTAACGCTGCAAAAAACTGATCGGAAATTTTGCTTGGGTGTCTGTCATCAGACCAGCGTAACAAAGCCGCTTTAAAATCAAGCGTTCCCGAACAGTCAATGGCTTGTTGAATAACCGCTGGAATTTCCTGCATCGCACTAGGCTGAAAACCATAGGCGGCTTCCGGTAAATCATTAAAAATAGACATTAGACTTTGAGGAATGATGACTGGGCGACCAAAACTTATCGCTGTCATAGCAACCCCGCTGTTCAAAGCGCGTGGATAAGGACATACAACAACGTCACAGGCCTTAAAACAGGTTTCCAGTGCATGATCGCCGTGGTGACCTTCAAATAAGACAATATCAGATCTTTTTGAAATGCTTTTATATAAGCTATTTTGCAAAGACGAGTTCGTAATTTTACCAGCGAGCAATAACTTAACGGGTCCATCCAAGCGCGACTGAATCGCGTCTAATTGATCTAAAAATCGCAAAACACCCTTATGGACACCCAAACCACCAAACAACAACATAACTTTATCGTGGGCGTTTAACCCTAAATCAGCACGGGCTTGCGTTTGGCTTATATAATCCCCGTATACACCTTTATAAGACGCATGAGGTACGGACATAATCTTGTCTAAAGGTAATTTATAATAAGGGGCCACTAGTTCTACTGTCTCTGGGTTCATAATATGCAAAATATCTGCAAGCTGCGCCATTTTTTGCCGTAAATGCATCTCTAATTCAGGGAACCGCGCTTCATGGGATAAGATATTATGGATTGTCCAAATCACCCTTATACCAGCCTGTTTCTGAATATCGACATGATCAATAAATTGATGCATATGAGCTTCTGCCTGCTTAGCTGTTTTCGCCCGTGCAAATACACCATTAATCCAGTGATAATGCATACTAACGTTTAAATTATGGGGCCGTTCAAATAATTGCAGGCCAGATTTCAGCGCAATGGGGGCGAAACCATGATCATAAGCACGACTATAAAGCATACTTTGATAAGGATTTGCTATCACGCGCGGCGCATAGCAAAGGATATGCGGGCTAAAGTCTGGCCCCTTGATGTCATTCACCATCAAAGCAGCTTCTAGCAAAGGCTTCGTCAAGCTAGCCTGCCTATCCAAGTCTTGAAAAAGTGGCATTCAGTATTTCCCAATTTTTGACAGCACTCAAGGCAATTGATCATTAGAGTAACGCTAATTCAGTCTAAGGGCTTTTCTTCTTAATTTCCATAGAATATAAGAAGGGATGAACGCAATATGTCTGACAACAGGTACATAAACCCACAAATAAAGAAAAAATATGCTCGTAAAAAAACTAAAGATACCAGGTGTGTATTTGTTCACACCGCAAAAATTCGGCGATGAGAGAGGTTTTTTTTCAGAAACATTTTCGGCACGCACTTTTGCAGCGAGCGTCCCTAATGTTAATTTTGTGCAAGATAATCACTCTTTATCCTGTGAAGTTGGTGTTTTAAGGGGCCTGCATTTTCAAAACCCACCCCATAATCAAGGCAAACTGGTCCGTGTTGCCCATGGCAAAGTGCTCGATGTGATCGTTGATATTCGTAAAAACTCACCAACATATGGTCAACATATCAGCGTTGAGCTTAGCCGTGAAAATTGGTCGCAGCTTTGGGTACCCCCTGGTTTTGCCCATGCATTTTTAACCCTAGAAGCTAATACGGAATTTATGTATAAGGTCACTGACTATTACGCTCCCGACTGTGATGCGGGTATCAGATTTGATGATCCAGAGTTGAACATCCCTTGGCCGATAGGCAAAGATAAACTCATCCTTTCTGATAAGGACAAAAAATTACCATTTTTGAAAGATATAGACTCACCCTTTATAATCGGTGTGAACTGCTAATCAAACACCCCTACTTTATTGGTTAAGGCTTTAGGATAAACATGACTTCACTCAAAAAAATCATTGTCACTGGCGGTGCGGGCTTTATAGGCTCAGCTGTGTGTCGGCACCTTGTGAAAGACCTAGGGGTCAGTGCCATCAATGTTGACAAACTGACGTATGCGGGTAATCTAGAATCTGTAAAAGAAATCGAAGAAAGCCCACTTTATCATTTTGAGTGTGTCGACATTATCGACCGTCCTGCCCTGATTGATGTTTTCAATCGCCATCAACCCGATGGGGTTATGCATTTGGCCGCTGAAAGCCATGTTGATCGGTCAATCACGGGAGCTGGCGAGTTTATCAAAACCAATATACTAGGCACTTTTGAGCTTTTGGAAGCCACACGGTCTTATTGGTCAAGCTTAACGACCGCAGCACAGGTAGCATTCCGCTTTCTACAAGTGTCTACCGACGAAGTTTATGGTTCGCTTGGCGAGGATGGTTTGTTTATGGAGACAACACCCTATGACCCCAGCTCTCCCTATAGCGCGTCAAAAGCATCTGCTGATCATCTTGCTAATGCTTGGTTTGAAACATATAAAATGCCTGTTGTGATCTCAAATTGCTCAAATAATTATGGACCATACCATTTTCCAGAAAAACTCATCCCCGTGGTGATCTTAAACGCCATAGATGGACAAGACCTGCCTATTTACGGTGATGGTTCGAATGTGCGTGATTGGTTATTTGTCGAAGACCATGCCCGTGCGCTCTATACCATCCTTTCTAAAGGCCGTTTGGGGCAAAAATATAATGTTGGTGGTCGCAATGAGCGGACAAATTTGGATGTTGTACGTACAATCTGCGACATTCTTGATGAGATAAACCCTAAAAATAAGGGCAGTTACCATGATCAGATCACATACGTAACGGATCGCCCTGGCCATGATGCTCGATATGCTATTGATGCCACAAAGCTTGAGGACGAGCTGGGCTGGAACGCTGAAGAAAATTTTAACAGTGGTATCAAGCAAACTGTACAATGGTACATAGAAAATGAATGGTGGTGGGGACCACTGCGCAAAATAGCCAATGAACGCCGCGGTTTATTATAGAAAAACAATTATAATGAACCTAGATATTCGAAATATTGTTGTTATAGGTGCGTCTGGGCAGGTCGCGCGCTCGCTAAATGCCCTTAATCGCAGCTCAAATTTTAACATTGCGTGCTATGGCCGCCAAATGTTTGATTTATCAGGCCCCCACAATTTTGCCGCACGATTAAAGGATTTAAAGCCTGAGGCTGTTATTAATGCCGCCGCCTATACAGCTGTTGATGCTGCTGAAAATGACATCGAAGCCGCCTATCATCTGAATGAAAGAGGACCCAGTCTGCTTGCACAGTCATGTTCAGATATAGATATTCCTTTCCTTCATATTTCAACAGATTATGTCTTTGATGGCAGCAAATCTGGTGAATATAAGGAAGGTGATCAGACAGGACCCACGGGTGTTTACGGGGCCAGCAAACGCGCGGGGGAAGTCGCGGTTTTAAGTGCTAATCCACAAGCGATGGTCTTTAGAACGGCTTGGGTTTATAGCCCTTATGGCAAAAATTTTCTAAAAACAATGCTGGCGCTGGCGGATAGTCGAGACGAACTCAGTATAGTCGCCGATCAATTTGGTAACCCGACATATGCCCCTGATATCGCCGACAGTCTACTGAGTGTTCTCTCCTATATTGCGATGCATGGCTGGGACAAGAATTTTGCGGGCATATTCCATATGGTCGCAGTAGGGCGAACTAGCTGGCATGGCTTTGCTGATTACATTTTTGATGAAAGTACACAATACGGGGCAAATAGGCCCAAACTAAATGCGATCACAACATCAGATTATCCCACACCTGCAAAGCGGCCAGAAAATTCAGCACTCGATTGTACGAAACTGAAAGACACTTTTAAAATCACTTTACCAAATTGGCAGACGAGTACGCAAAAATGTCTAAAAGCCCTTTATGAAAACAAAGCAATCCGCTAGACATAGCTGGTACGCTAAAAATAAAGATAAGGATTTGATATGAAGGGAATTATCCTCGCTGGTGGACTGGGGACGCGGCTGTACCCTATAACAAAATCAATCAGCAAACAGCTTTTGCCTGTTTATGATAAGCCGATGATATATTATCCGCTTACAACATTGATGTTAGCTGGTATTCAAGAAATTCTTATTATTTCTAGCCCCCAGCACTTACCGCTGTACCGCGACTTACTGGGAAGCGGCGAGCAATGGGGTATACACCTTGAATATGCCGAGCAAGCTGAACCAAAAGGCTTGGCACAAGCCTTTTTGATTGGTGAAAAGTTTTTAGGTGGAAGCTCTTCAGCCCTTGCCCTTGGTGATAATATTTTTTATGCTGCTGGATTCACACAGTATTTACAACAAGCTGGGCACGTAGAAAAAGGCGCATATATTTTTGCATACCCTGTGGGCAATCCAGCAGAATTTGGTGTTGTAGAAATGTCCTCAGATGGACGCGCTCTCTCGATTGAAGAAAAACCAACCCAACCAAAAAGCAATCTTGCCGTTACAGGGCTATATTTTTATGACAACCAAGTGGTTGATATTGCTAAGGATGTCAAACCTTCTGCCCGTGGTGAGCTAGAAATTACCAGCATTAATGACACCTATCTGCAAGCGGGTGAGCTAAACGTCATTAAAATGGCGCGTGGAACCGCTTGGCTAGACACAGGTAACGTTGACAGTTTGTTACAAGCCAGCCAATTCGTACAAACCGTTGAGGCCCGCCAAAGCGTTAAGATTGCCTGCCCTGAAGAAGTCGCGTGGCGTAGCGGTTTTATCAGTGATACAGATTTAGGTGAAATTGCCAAATCATACAAAAATAGCTATGGTGGCTATCTCTCAAGCATTTTGGCCTTTGGCACAGATGATTAAATGCCGTGAATGAGAAGCGCATCCATGTTCAAACTTTATAAATCACGGGAAACACTCAATAAAGCTGATGCTTGCAGCCTGTTTTATTTATGCTTTGGCGAGTGGCCTTTATCTGAACATGAAGTCAGTGACGCTATTGATCAAAAACCTGTGGATATTTTAACCGTTTGGACAGACACATTTGATTTCCGCCATAAACGTATGGGCCGCTTCATCCAAGGATATTACCCTCAGTTTGAATATATCACGCCCATACAACTCAAGAGCATCGCAAAAACACTCAAACATTTTTTTCATTTACGCGTCCCTAAATTTTTATCTAGCCAAGAATGGGCGCGGCTGGCCGATCAGCTTTACCGTCACCCGATTTATTTTGAAGCTTTAAGCAATAATTATAACAGAAAAAAATTAAAGAACTTTTTGAGCGCGCTGAATGAGCTAAGCCTGCGCGATACTTTAACGTTGGTTGGGCACTTTCGGATCGTGCAAGGCATGATCTGTCGCGGATTTGCCTTAGATTCCCGAAAAATTAACCAGCCCCTAACGCTGAACTTTTACGCGGGGAGTGCCTTTATTGGCTCAACGATCGCCGATAAAATACATCGCGGCGCTCAGGAGCAATATAAAAGCAAAGGCTATCATGGTTTTGAATTTAGAACACATGTGCCAGCACATCTGCAAACTGCTGACAGCATCATGATACATATTACAGAGGCAACAACTGGCATCGAAATTGATCAGCCCCGCGAAATTAGCCAAGGCAAAACCCGTGAACTTATGTTTCATCAGCGACTGCTCAGAACAGTCTCTGATTTTAGGGATAAACTTACTAGCCCCGATGCACAAGCCTTACTAACGGCAGAACAATTGAGTGTTTTCAGCAATGCTCTTGATAAACTAAAAGGGTCTGCCCCAAGTCTTGAACGTTATGCTGCCTTTCCCCTGTCTAATTATCACTTATTTAAAAACACCTATAAAACGCCGCCGCCGCCATCTATGCCCCATAAAAACACCAAATTTCACATCATTTTAGAAGGCCAAGAAAACCAAGAAAATCTAATAACACCAACTGATAGCGGGTCCTTAAAAAAACAGTCATACCCGAATTGGCAGGCACATTTAACCTTATCAAACGCGATCAACGTTGCTGACCAAGAGGACATCATTATCCATTTAAGCCCTAATGACAGGCTACATAAACATGCCCTAGCTTGGTTCGCGTGGGGATTTCAGCAACATCCCGCAGCAAAATTAATTTATTCAGATCATGATTATAATCATACTAACCACCATATTGACCCACTACCCTGCTTCAAAGCGACCTTTGATTATATCATGTACTTACAACAGAACTACATTGGGTGCACCTATGGGATTAAAGCTGGTGAAGTGTCAGATGGCCAATTCAAACCATCCGAGCACATTTTTTCTGTCTTTGAAAAATACGGCAAAACTGGATTTGCGCAGATAAGTGAAACACTTTGGCATCAAGAACTTAGTCAAACGAAAAAAAATGATGCCGCTGGTCACCATAAAGCCGCTGTTCAAAATCACCTCATGCGCACGGGTCAATCAGATTGGATTAAATTAGATCAAAATATAGACCCATCGACAGCTGCGCTAGCGAAACAGCCTGCTGAGATCACCCATGTTAAGTTTTACCCGCCAACTGACGCACCAAAATTAGCGATTATTATTCCAACCCGCAATAGCCTTGATATGATTAAACCCTGCGTAGAAAGTTTGCAAAAAACCCTGTCAAACCGTTTCACAACCGAAATTATCATTATTGATAACCAAAGTGATGATCCAAAAACACACAAATGGTTTAAGAAAGTTGCCTCTGACACCGTGAAAATATTACAGTATGATCATGAATTTAACTGGTCAGCGATCAATAATTATGCGGTAGAAAACACTGATGCTGACTATTTGCTTTTTCTCAACAATGATACAGTTGTGATCTCCCAAGACTGGGAAGAACGACTGCGCGGCCTTTTAGCGTTAAAAGAAACAGGCTGTATAGGGGCGCGTTTGCTGTATGAAGATGGCACAATTCAACATGCTGGGGTGGTTTTGTACCATCATGGTGTCGCCAGTCATGAAGCCGTAGGTGACACATGTGATCATGGATTATATCATTATCGCACACAATTAACCCATGCTAGCGCTGCGGTCACTGGGGCGTTTCTAGCATGCCGACGGACAGTTTTTGATGAAATAAAGGGATTTGAGTCAGAACATCTGAAAGTCACTTTCAATGATATTGATTTCTGCCTAAAAGCCGCAAAAGCGGGATATACAAATTTATATTCCCCAGATATAACTTTGTATCATCTTGAATCCAAAAGCCGAGGATTTGATAATCAAAATCCTGAAAAGGCCAACCGCGCTGCTTTAGAGCGACAATGGATGGAAAATCAGTGGCATGGGCACCTAAATTCTGATCCTTTTTATCCAAAAAGATTTAGCCGGTTTGGTAAACCATTCAGTCTCATGGTACCTTAATGAGACAAACAAATAAAAATTTCACCAATGCTTCAGCTCACACTTAGTAAAGCTGGTCACCGTGATAGAAATCGTCACATATAGTTACTGAGAAAATTATGTTTTTCAATCGCTTAAGAAAAAAAACTGGTAAAAAGCCTGCACCCAAGACTGCTCAATCTAAGGCGCAGCCTGAAAAAAAGCCTAAACAAAACCCATCAGCTAATGTAAAGCAGTTATCCGATCAGGAAAAGCTCGCCAATACCATAAAGGAAACAGGATTATTCCAAGCGGACTGGTACAAGAATTATTACTTAGATTTATATTCGGTTGACCTTGACCCGTTAGATCATTTCATTCGCTTTGGTATCCATGAAGGTCGCAACCCAAACCCGTACTTTAATACAATATGGTATCGCAATCGATATCCCAGCGACATACAAAACGAAAACCCAGTAATTTACTATGCGACAAAAGGCTACAAGCAAGGTCATAATCCATGCCCACACTTTAATGGCAGGTTATATTTACAGAATAATCCAGATGTTGCGAATGCCAATCAGGAACCTCTCAGTCATTTCTTAAACTTTGGGCGTTTTGAAGGGCGTAAACTAACAAATATGTCTTCAACACTCGCAGCAGAAGAGGCAATGACAGAAAACAGCCAGCTGCCCGTTAATGTTAACTTGCGTGGAATGATTGATTATCCCCGACTAACACTTTCGCCTTCTAACCAAGTTTTTAACCCCCACTCATTAAATATTCACTGGGTTATCCCAGATTTTTCTGAAGGTTCAGGGGGTCATATGACCATCTATCGCATCATTCATTTGCTAGAAACTTTTGGGCATCAACATACCATCTGGATTTATAATCCTGATCGGCACCTCAGCACAACAGCCGCTTATGACGATATTATAAAAGACTACCAGCATTTTTCAGGGTCGATAAAATTTGTTGATGAAAGCTTTTCAACAGCGTCTGGGGATGCCATAATCGCGACCAGTAATGCGACTGTTTGGCCTTGTTTATCGCTTACAAATTTTAAACGGCGTTTTTACTTTATTCAAGATTTTGAACCACAATTTTCTCCAATGGGTGCTGATTATCTTAGTGCACTAGCAACATATGGCCATGACCTAGACTGCATCTGCGCCAGTCCTTGGTTATCAAAAATGATGCAGGAAGATTTCGGGCTTTGGGCTGAACACTTTTGGCTTGCCGCTGATACTAAACTTTACCACCCTGCAGACACTCCCCCAAAAAATGCTGTTCCGCGTATTGCAGTATATGCCCGCCATTCCACGGCAAGACGCGCAGTTGATTTTGCTTTCCTTGGCCTCGAATTAATAGCAAAGCGCGGCATAAAATTTCATGCCGATTTCTTTGGTGCGCCGATGACATTTTCCGAAGCCCCATTTCCTTTTACGGATCACGGCATCGCATCACCCGATACACTTGCCAAAATATTTCAAAATGCAGATATTGGCCTTGTATTTTCTGCTA
>JABABO010000090.1 GCA_014238195.1 Kordiimonadaceae bacterium
GATGCGATCCTTTGGATATTTGCATTTTTCTTCATCGAACTAAACTTGCTAAAATGGAACGAAGAAGACCAAGATAAAAATAACCCGCGTGAGCAACCAGCATGACAAAAAATAAGCCCCTTACTGTCGCTGTAGTGTGTGATACATATCAAAAACCACCGCATTTGTACCATTCGGCAGGGGATAAATACTTGCGTGCGGTGCATGACATCGTAGGTGCCTTGCCGCTTATGGTCCCCTCGTTTGTGGATAACCCCTTAGCACCCGAAGACATTCTGGATTTTTTCGATGGTTTCTTAATGACTGGGGGATACAGTAATATTGCCCGTGAACGTTATGGTCTGCCGACAGCCCCTGCAAGTGAAAACCAAGACCCTGCCCGTGACAATAATAGTATACCGCTGATCAAAGCCATTATAGATTCTGGTAAGCCGTTGCTGTGCATATGTCGGGGGCATCAAGAATTAAATGTTGCCATGGGCGGCACACTGCATCCCCGCATTCATGAAGTAGATGGCCATTTTGACCATCGTGCAAATGATGACGACCCCGTGGAAACCCAATACGGCCCTGCCCATAGCGTAACACTGGCCAGTGATGGACTATTACACCAAATCATGGAAGAAGATGAATTTATGGTCAATACGATCCACGAACAGGCCGTTAATCATATTGGCGAAGGCCTAAAGGTTGAAGCCGTTGCCGATGATGGAACGATAGAAGCACTGTCTGTGCCTAAAAGCCTAGGCTTTGCACTTTCTGTACAATGGCATCCAGAATGGAAGGCGGCAGAAAACCCGCAATCTGTTAAGTTGTTCCACGCGTTTCGTAATGCTATAGTTGCAGACAGAAAATAAACAAATGTACCGAGTAAGAAAAACACAAATCAGAGGACAACATACCAGCAATGGGCGTTGAAAGGTGTTTTATGACAGATGCAAAAAGCATCGCGGAAATTGACCAATGGTTAATAGACAATAATATAGATGATATCGAATGTATGATAGCCGATATAGCAGGTATTGCGCGTGGCAAGTCTATGCCACGAAAGAAATTCATTGAAGACCTGCAAACATCCAGCCTGCGGATGCCTGAAACGATTTTCGGCATGACCGTTAATGGGGACTTTGCCCTGAATGATGACCTGAGTGAAACCGAACAGGATGTCATATTAGTCCCAGCCCTAGAGACCATGTGCATGACACCGTGGCAGAGCGAACCAACAGCATCGGTGATTTGCGATTGTGTATATGAAAATGGTACGTCAGTTGGTTTTTCACCGCGGACAGTTTTGCAGAATGTACTAGATTTATATAAAGCAGAAGGCTGGCAGCCGATCGTTGCCCCTGAATTTGAATTTCATTTAATGGCAAAGGCCGAAGATATTGACTTTAACCCCCGTCCACCAATGGGCTTGTCAGGGCGGCGAGATGTAGGTTCAAGTCCCTACAGCATCGACAGTCTTGACGAATTCGCCCCCTATTTTGATGATATTTATGATGCTTGCGAGGCGCAAAACATCGATGTGGACACCTTAATCCATGAAGCGGGGCAAGGGCAGTATGAGTTTAACGTCATCCATGGGCCAGCGATGAATGTCGCTGATCAATCTTTCAAGTTTAAGCGCTTGATCCGGCAAATTGCCATCCATCACGATATGTTCGCAAGCTTTATGGCAAGCCCCTACCCTGAAACATTTGGCAGTGCTATGCATATTCATCAATCTGTCGTCGATATTGAATCTGGTCAAAACATCTTTGCGGATGCCCAGGGCGAAGACACTGAATTATTTCTATCCCACATTGCGGGCATTCAGAAATATCTGCCTAAAACGATGCCGCTGATTGCGCCGTTTGTGAACAGCTATCGCCGCTTTGGTTCAGGTTGGTCCTGTCCCACAAATACCCATTGGGGCCGTGAAAACCGATCAGTGGGTTTACGTGTTCCTGCAAGCGGCCCAGAAGGACGGCGCATCGAAAACCGTATTGCGGGATCCGATGTTAATCCTTATCTGGCAATCGCCGCCAGCCTCGCCTGTGGTTACTTAGGCATGAAGGAAGAACTGCGCCCTTCCAAAGAATTTAAGGGATCAGCATACGAAGCCAGTGACCGCGCCCTGCCCCGTCATTTCTTGGACGGACTAAAGGCTATGGGTGCTTGTGAACCGCTGCGTGAAATTCTTGGTGATGCCTTTGTGGGCATCTATCTGGAAGCCAAAGAACTAGAATATGATAGCTACTCATCGGTCTTAAGCCCGTGGGAAACCAAATATTTAATGCTGAACGTATAGGAGTGCTTATGACTGATCGTTTATCAAATCGCACCATTGCACTGCAACAGCAAGATGCGAAATATCACCTTCATCCATTTATGGAACACCCAAATATTGCCCGCGTAGGCGCCCGTATGATCGAACGCGCAGAAGGGGCTTATATTTTTGACACAGAAGGCAATCGTGTCCTAGATGGCATGGCTGGTTTGTGGACCAATCAAATCGGTATGGGCCGCCCAGAAATGGTTGAAACTGTTGCCACAACGATGCGCGAACTCGCCTACTACAATACATTTTTTTACACGAGCCACCCTTATGTGTCTGAGCTTGCCGAAAAAATTATCGAGAAAACCCCAGGGGATATTAAGAAAATACATTTTGCGTGTTCAGGGTCAGAAGCTGTTGATACAGCCTATAAGCTGGTCAAATATTATTGGAACCTAAAAGATCAGCCACAACGTAAACAATTTATCAGCCGCGAAAATGCCTATCATGGATCAACGACGGTTGCAGCGTCGCTTTGCGGGTTAACAGGCATGCATCCACAATTTGATTTACCTATTGAGGGTATTCATCATGTTGGCCCTGCCCCACATTATTATAATAATGGCGGCGATATGAGCAAAGAAGAATTTTGCGATATGTGCGTACAAGCTGTCGAGGATAAAATCTTAGAAATTGGACCAAAAAATGTCGCCGCCTTCATTGGGGAACCTGTCATGGGTGCTGGCGGTATGATCCCACCACCAGATGGTTACTGGCCGAAAATTGAAGCCATCTGTCGCCGGTACGGCATTCTGCTTTGGTGCGATGAAGTTATCACTGGATGGGGCCGTACAGGGGATTGGTTCGGGGCCAGCCATTTTGGCGTTGAACCTGATATTATAACAATGGCAAAGGGGCTAACCAGCGGCTATCAGCCTTTATCGGCAGTCGCATTAGGGGGCGATCTCGCAGACACTATTGCAACTTCCGAAGATGAAATGGTGCATGGCTTCACCTATAGCGGCCATCCAGTTGCCTGCGCTGCTGCGCTTAAAAATATTGAGATACTAGAGCGAGAAGGCCTAGTGGGCACCCCCCAGCAAGACAAGAAAATCGTTAAATTTAATGAGGCACTGCGCACACTATCAGACCATCCTTTGGTCGGCGAGACGCGGTCTATTGGCCTGCTTGGAGCGATTGAGATTGTTAAAAACAAACAAACACGGGAACGGTACAGTGATGCAACTAATATTGGCTTCAAGTGCCGTGAGCATAGTTTCAACAATGGCCTGGTGATGCGCAATGTCGGCAATACAATGATTTTGTGTCCACCTCTGATTATTACTGACGACCAAATTACTGAACTGATCACAATCGCACGGCTGGCCCTTGATAGAACACTGCAAGACGTTACGGGTTAATTGTTTGCAACGACCGCCAAGGGGAAAAAGCCTATGTTTGACGCTACAGATTTAGTCAATTCAGGAGCATTAGATGCAGCACAAAGCCTTGGCGGATTAATATTTTTACCCACACTTTTGGTTTTGATCATCGCCATTTGGCTAAAACGTCCCATTGAAGCGCTCGCATTGGGTGCGATATTTGGTACGGTTCTTTTGCATGGCAGTGACAGTTTCAGCGCTTTCACTGAAATGACACTACGAACTGCCACAAATGATGACTTGGTGTGGATTATTCTGGTCTGTGGTTTTATGGGGTCCCTGATTGCCTTGTTTGTTCGAACAGGGGCCATGCGGGCTTTTATGATGGTCATGATCGCACGGATTACGACCCGCACATCGGCCTTGCTAACAACGTGGCTTTTAGGCATAGCGCTGTTTGTTGATGATTATTTTAACTGCATGACCTTGGGTGCAGCCATGCGCGATGTAACTGATAAATTCAAAGTCTCGCGCGAGATGCTCGCCTATATCATTGATAGCACAGCCGCGCCCATCAGTGTGATTATCCCCATATCAACTTGGGGGGTCTTTTTCGCAAGTTTGCTGGTTAGCAATGGCCTTGCAGGCGAAGGAGAAGGTTTTAGCGTTTACGTGCAAGCTATCCCCTTTATGCTTTACCCAATTATTGCTGTACTTTTAATTCCGTTGGTGATCAAGGGTATTGTTCCAGCGATTGGCCCCATGAAAACTGCTGAACAGCGGGCGGTAAGCCTTGGGCAAATGATCCCACCAGACGCTAAACACCTGGTAGGTAATCATGATGAAATTTATCCAAAACCAGGGATCACATCCCACGCCGCGCTCTTTATTGTTCCAAACGTGCTCCTTGTCGCCTTTACCTTTTACTTTGATCTTGATTTTTTAAAAAGTATCTACATGACCCTTGCATTGACCGTGATCGCAACATTGATCGTGCGGCACCTTAGTGTAGACGAAACCTTTGATGCGGTTATTGATGGTTTTAAATCTATGTTGCAGCCGATAGCGATTATCTTCGCGGCTTACCTTTTAAAAGATATCAATGATCAACTCGGACTTACCCAAGTGATCCTGACGTTAACACAAAACATCATCTCACGCGAAACACTGCCAGCTATCGTCTTTGCAACTATGGGCCTGATTGCATTCGCTACGGGGTCTAGCTGGGGGGTTTTTGTCATCGCCTTACCAATGATTGCTCAGTTAACCAGCGGTTTGGATGCAAATCTATCACTCGTGATTGGCGCAACACTTTCTGCCAGCACACTTGGAAGTCATAGCTGTTTATATTCAGATGCAACAGTGCTCGCTGCTAATTCTGCAGGCTGCACACCCCTACAACATGCTTTCACACAGATACCCTATGCGATGATCGCTGCTGCAATTTCATTGGTACTATTTTTACTACTTGGTTATCTAACTTAGCCTCAATTCCGAATATGATTATTTGGCTATATTTGTAAATATTGTTTCATCTTTATGAGCTTACTTGTAAATTTCCATTGTCAACACCCTTTTTAGCCATTAAGGTGTCTACGACAGTTTTGGGTTTGTCGTTATGTCAAGAACGGCGAACCAGACTTTGAAAGCCCCACAGACTTTAAAAATCACTGTGGACGCTTGAAGCACAATTATTGGAAACCCCGCACCCATATGTGACGGCCAATAGCTTGAAGCCTGCTTGTAAAAGTCGTAAAAAGGACATGAGAAGCGATGGCCATTTGGCTTTGCTATTTGAGGGAAATAAGCTTTGCGCTAGCAAATATCTTTGCTTACGTAGACTGTTCGCTTGCGCGCTTATTATATGCAAACCACTCAATTAATTTTGCTTGTCGTAATGCTTTCCTGCATAAGCAAGCTGCTTCTTCTATCCTCTTTCTTGTCAATTACGGACGGCTCAGACAAACTTTAAGCCGTTCTATTTTTAACAATTATACTGCAAACGCCAGCGCCCCCCTTGTTATCATGGGCGAGCAAGCGCGGCGTTTTGCTTGGAGTGAAATTTTATGTCATCGAGAATGCTTATCGACGCGCGTCACGCAGAAGAGACCCGCGTCACTGTGGTTAAGGGTAGCCGCGTAGAAGAATTTGATTACGAATCATCAACCCGTCGCCAATTAAAAGGCAACATATATCTCGCACGTGTAACCCGTGTGGAACCATCTTTACAGGCGGCTTTTGTGGAATATGGCGGTAATCGTCACGGTTTCCTAGCTTTCAGTGAAATTCATCCTGATTATTATCAAATACCAGCTGAAGACCGCGAAGCCATTATTGAAGCTGAAGTCCTTGCTGCGCGAGAAGCTCAGGAACGCCGTGAAACGCGTGAACTAGCTGAGCGGGAACGTGCAGAGCACCGCGCAAAACAAAAAGCACAAGATAATGACGGAATGAGCGAGGATGAAAAAACCGACACAAACGGAAGCACTGAGGCCATTTCTAGCACTGAAGATACGTCAAAGCCTGATGAACGAAAAGACCTTAATAAGGTTATGTCAGAACCGGCTATTTCCGAGGATAGCGTTGTAAAGTCTGAAATTATTATCGATAATGCTTCAAAAGCTCACCATGATAACGAATCGGATCAAATCAATATATTCGATTCGCTTCCTGAAAACGAGTCCACTGATAAAGATGCCATAGACATATCAACTGGCGAATTAGATGATAGCGCTGCAATCCAGACAGATCAGGACGAAGATGTTACATCAGATGATGACAGCGACGAAGCGGAAAACGACCGCGAGGTAGAAGAAGCCGCCATTCGTCGGCGTAGCATCCGTGCCTTGAAACGTCGTTATAGTATTCAAGAGGTTATCAAGCGCCGTCAAGTCCTGTTAATTCAAGTCGTCAAAGAGGAACGCGGTAACAAGGGTGCCGCACTCACAACATATATGTCGCTTGCAGGGCGCTACTGTGTTTTGATGCCGAACTCAACACATTCTGGTGGTATCAGCCGCAAAATTGCCAGTGTGACAGATCGCAAGCGTTTGAAAAAAGTCATTAATGAGCTGAACATTCCTGATGAAATGGGCCTGATTGTGCGCACAGCTGGTATGAAACGCACAAAAGCTGATATAAAACGTGATTATGATTATTTGCTCCGCCTGTGGAATGGCATTCGTGAACTGACTTTAAAATCAATTGCACCAACATTGGTTTATGAAGAAGGCGATCTGATCAAACGCACCATTCGAGATTTATTCACCCGCGATATTGATGAAATCCTTGTCGAGGGAAATAATGGTTATAACTCGGCTCGCGAATTCATTAAGCTGTTGATGCCGAACCACGAATCAAAAGTTCAACATTATAAAGATCGCATTCCCTTGTTCCATCGCTATCAAGTTGAAGGCCAATTGGAAAGCATGTATCAGCCTACAGTGCAGTTAAAATCGGGTGGATATATTGTTATGAACCCTACCGAGGCTTTAATCTCGATAGATGTTAATTCTGGACGGGCCACAAAAGAACACAATATTGAAGAAACTGCCGTTAAAACAAACTTAGAAGCCGCAGAGGAAATTGCCCGTCAATTACGCTTACGTGATATGGCGGGGCTTGTGGTTATTGACTTTATTGACATGGAAGATCGTGGCAATAACCGTTCTGTTGAACGTCGCATGAAAGATGTTTTAAAGTCGGATCGTGCGCGTATTCAAATGGGGCGCATTTCTAGCTTCGGCTTAATGGAAATGTCCCGCCAGCGCTTGCGCCCCAATTTGCTGGAAGCCAGTATGGAAACCTGCCACCACTGCGAGGGAATAGGCCTTGTAAGGGGGGTTGAATCCGCTGCGCTTATGGCGCTTCGTGAGCTAGAGGAAGAAGGCATTAGATCACGCAGTAGCATTGTGCGAGTATCCCTTAATCCTGATGTTGCAGTTTATCTACTGAATAAAAAGCGCCACCAACTTTATGATCTGGAACAGTCGTATCACCTTGAAATTGAAGTATTAGCTCTACCAACTCTGAGCGCTTCTGGAATTGAAATTACCCGTGAAGCCATGCCGCCCAGTGATGCTAAACCTGTGACGAACGACACTGCCATTAGCATGAATAATTTTCCCGAAACCCCTGAGGCTGAAGACAGTGAAAACACTAAGGATGCAGTGCAGGCGGAAGAGTATTCAGATGATAAACCTCGTCGCAAACGCCGCCGCCGCCGCCGCCGTAACAATGACCGCGATCAAGATCAACAGCGCGGCTCTGTTTCAGAGGACACTTCTGCTGCACGTGACGTCTCAAATAGTGGAACTCAGGCAGAAGAAAACTTAGAGGCTGAAAATACGGAATCCAGACCTAACGAAGAGCAGCCACGCCGCCGTGGTCGTCGCGGTGGTCGCCATCGCAGTGCTGACACTGTGGATACCAATAAGCCTGAAAATAAAAAAACTGGTCCCACTGTGTCTGAGACTACCGAAACCAAGAGTATAGAAGCAAAATCAATGGATGAGCCATCAAAAGCCCCAGAGCAGAAGGCAGATGAGCCGATCGAAAAGCCAAAACGTCGACGCCAAGCCAAAAAATCTGACACCTTGGATGCTGCAAAACCAAACAACACTGCAACCGAAAAGAAAGATGCACAAAAACCCCGTCGTCGGAGAGTGAAGAAAGTAGGCCCAGAAGAGGGATCGGCCCCTGACATTTCTGAAAATTCTGCTACTTCTGAAAATTCTGAAAATTCTGAAAATTCTGGCACAAAAGATGACATGAAAGCCAAACCAAAACCCCGTCGCAGAACAGCAACAAAGCCTGCTACAGACTCTGCTACAGACTCTACTACAGACTCTACTACAGACTCTGGCACAAAAATCCAAGAAGCCAAACCAGAAGAGCCCGCAAGACCAAAACGTGAAGGTTGGTGGTCGCGTACATTTGGTTAGCAGGGCTGTTTCAACACCTTGAAAATATTAAAGGGGCGATGAACCAGATATCATCGCTCTTTAATTAATAATATGGATATATCAAGACATCACAAGATTGTGCAATAAAGGTGCATACCGATTAGAAAAACAAAATGGCGATTGCCCAAGGGCAAAATGTGGCTGAAACGGGGCTGAAAAAATATGGATTTCGACCTTGCTGGAATCAACCCGAAACGCTGGCAACAGTTTAAATATACAGGAGGTGAGACTATGGTTTTTATATTAGAAGAAGAAGAACATTCTAATAACGAAATGCACAAGAGCGGCTTTAGACCGCCTGTGTGGCGGGACTATGACCGTGGTTTTGAGATGCGGCGTTTCTCGTTTGGACGCGATCCTGACATTGGCTTATATTTAAGCAAGCTTCACGATAAAGCAGACGTATTGAATTTTGGTGTGATGTTTAGATGTAACTTGCTAAATCATGACGAGTTATCTGGGAATATACCTGAAAATGTGCATACAAACTACCCAAATGGGGTATCAGGTTTTACGTTGCCCGATGCATATGATAGGGTGGCGTTTTTTCGTGTTTTTAGGGGGTCCTCAATTGACCCATCCGAGATAGGTTTGCAGCCTGGGCCACGACTTAAAATTAGCCTTGATTGTCCAGGTATGACACAGGCGGAATCACGGGCATTAATCGTTGAAATGATTAGGGTTAAATATAAAAAAACATGGCGGACATTGAAAGTATTTTACCAATTTTATTGGCCCGAAGATACCATACCACCTGAATTAGCCAATCATCCCTATTTTTAATCCCAGTTAAGCGAGAGTTCTTATGACCAGCACACAGACGCCTTTTACAAACGATGATGCGGTTTTGGCCTTCCAAGCCATTGCCGATAATACAACGATTTCACATGCCGAAGCGCAGGCCCAGATTCAATCAATCACGTCACAAATTGATCTTGATGTGCCGGTGGGGCAGACAGTGATCCTTTATAGTGGTGGCTTGACAGGGGGCAGTGGCAGCGCCCGTGCACATACTGGTGAGAGCGAGACCAATAAATAATGACCTTATTATTTATTGATAAGTCGAACCGTAATAAAAGCGATACCAATAAATAATGAGCGTATTATTTATTGATAAGTCGAACCGTAACAAATATTTATAGCCAAATAAGGTGATCAAAATTCACCGCAATTGGCTATAAAGACTATTCATTCATTGACCGTTCAGCTTCAACTGCATAGTTTACGGATAAATAACATTAACCCATGAGCGCATTCTGAGGGAGAGAAATTTGCGAACACTCATAAAACTCTCGCTGGTGATTTTAGTTGCTGTGATCGTGCCATCAGGTACCTTGCGTGCGCAGTCAATTCTTCGGGATGCTGAAACTGAACGGTTTTTGTACGATTTGACAAATCCCTTGTTTGAAGCCGCAGGGATCGAGCGTAATAGCGTTAAAATTGGCCTGATTTATAGCAAGAGCATCAATGCTTTTGTTGCAGGCGGCCAACATATGTTTGTGCATTCAGGCTTGTTCACGGCTGCTGATAACCTAGGTGAATTGCAAGGGGTGCTGGCCCATGAAACAGGTCATATAGCTGGTGGTCATTATAGCCGCACCAAAGATGCCTATGAAAGCGCCGGCATGATCAGTATTTTATCGATGGTTCTAGGGGCAGCCGCGATTGCCGCTGGCGGCGGTGACGCAGGGATCGGCATGATCATGGCAGGGCAATCTGTCGCACAGGGTAATGTTCTAGCGTACAGCCGCACCCAAGAAGCAGTTACAGACCAGGCAGGTGCCAGCTATATGGAAGCCATCGGTGTGTCAGGGCTTGGCTTAATTAGCTTTTTTGAAAAATTAAGAAACCAAGAAATCTTAGCACAAGTGCGCCAAGACCCGTATGTGCGTAGTCACCCTCTGAACCGCCAGCGTATTCTTGCACTGCAAAAAGTTGTGCACGCCAGTCCGTATGTCAATACACCCCTTGACCCCAGACTAAGCGAAACCTTTAATCGCTTAAAAGCAAAACTACGCGGCTATCTTGATCACCCCACTGTGACGCTGAGAAACTTTCCATTAAGTGACACCAGTATATCGGCCCGCTATGCCCGTGTTTATGCGTATCACAAGGCATTAGAATGGGACTTAGCGCTTCTGGAAGCTGATGCATTGATTGCAGCTGAACCCAACAATCCCTATTTTCATGAAATTAAAGGGCAAATCTTGTTTGAAAATGGCCGTGTCGACGACAGTATTGATGTTTTTCAAGGGGCTGTTCGGCTCGCCCCCCACGAACCGCTGATCTTAACAGCCTTTGGGCAAGCCCTTGTCTCGCAAGAAGACCGCGCAAAAATGGCCCGCGCCATGCCGGTTCTTAAACAAGCCACCCGACTGGACAGAAGCAATACATTTGCTTGGTTCAATCTTGCAAAAGCCTATAGCTGGCTTGATATGCAGGCCGAAGCCAGCCTTGCAACGGCTGAGCGCTATTATAGCGGCGGCAATGCCAGCCAAGCCTTGATGCATTCACAGCGTGCTATGGCCAATTTTAACACAGGCTCCCCAGAATGGTTACGCGCCCAAGATATTGCCATCTTAGCCCGCGCTGCGGTTGATAAACAAAAAAAACGCAGTTCCCGTCGGCGGGTTAGCGATACTCCACATTCATTAAACATTATGAAAATACAATAATATGAAAACCAATCTGAAAGTTCACCCGGTTATCGCGGCTTTGCTCCAGATCATATTAACACTGAGTGCTAGCTTTGCAGTGCGTGCCCAAGATGCCCCGTCCCCTGCGGTTAGCGACGATGAGCGCGCGAAAATAGAAGCAGTGATTACGGATTATATCGCCGAAAATCCTGAAATTGTCATGGGTGCCATCCGCGAATGGCAACGCCGTTCACAGATGGCAAAAATGGGTCCAAAAATTGCTATGTATCGCGGGTATCTGGAAAATGAGCCGAGCGCCCCTGTTCTTGGCAATCCAAAGGGTGATGTGACGATTGTTGAGTTTTTTGATTATCGCTGCGGCTATTGTCGCCGTCATTTCCCTGAGCTGATGCAGCTGGTCAAATCTGATGGTAATATTCGCCTTGTGCCGCGCCAATTCCCCCTGCTGGACCGTCAAGGGCAACCCCCAGTATCCCGCATAGCGGCACGTGCGGCGCTGGCGGCCCACAAGCAACAGAAATTTGATGTTTTTCACCATGCCTTAATGGGCGAACCTGGGGGCTTAACCGAAAAACGCATCTATGAAGTCGCGGCATCCGTCGGGATTAATGTTCACCAATTAAAAGCCGATATGGGGTCAAAGCTAATCGATAAAACCATTGAAAACAGCCTAGCCATTGGCTTTGACATCGGGTTTGACGGCACCCCTGGTTATATTATCGGCAATGATGTTGTATTGGGTGCTGAGGGTTACGGCAGACTAAAGGAAGCCGTAGACCGCGCCCGCGGTGATCACGCAAAAACTGCTGCAAATTAAAAGTCAAACACTACAACAACTGGATTCCGTCGCCCAAGGGTATGGCGATGTTTTCCTTGTGCCCTGTCATGCTGAACTTGGTTCAGCATCCACGAGTGTTTTAGGCTTGTGCTTGCCTTAAAAGGCAATGGACCCTGAACCAAGTTCAGGGTGACGATTGGGTGTTCATGTATGACGATGGGGTGTTCAGGGTGATGGAATAACCCGTCACCCGGTGCAGCGCGTAGCGCGCCCTCTTGGTCACTCTACGACACGGGGCCCAGAAAACAAACAAATCCCACACCAGCCTAAAACCCTGAACTGCTGGTTTCCGATTTTCATCGGTATGACGATATCCCTCACCATCGTCATGCTGAACTTGGTTCAGAATCCATGCGTGGTTTGGGCGTGGTTTGGGCTTGTTTTTGCCTTAAAAGGGCAATGGACCCTGAACCAAGTTCAGGGTGACGATTGGGATTCAGGGTGACGTTTAGGTTCATTTATAACGACTGGGGTTTGGTATGACGGTTTTTGTACCACCCTTAGAGCGTTATCAATTCGGTTGTTTATCAAGGGGAAATTCTCTGGTTTTATCAATAGCCTGAACAAGTATTTCGGCGTCTTGTGCCCCAGAAACTGCTAGCTTATTATCAAAAATAAAATACGGTACACCTGTAATGCCCATTTGCTGGGCTTGGTTGATCTCGGATTTTACTAAATCACTATCGCGGTCGGATAACAAAAGCTCGCGCACCAAATCACCGTCCATACCGGCCTCGGTTGCGACTTCGACTAATATGTCCAGATCACCTAAATGCTGGCTGGCTTCAAAATAGCGGTGCATAAGCCCCTCAACAACACGGTCATGAGTGCCTGTATCCGCACTTAAGGCCCATCTAATCAAACGATGCGCATTCAGTGTATTCGCAATCAACACATCGCTTTCAAAATCAAAAGCAATGGATAAGCTCTTACCGCGTTCAAGCAATGCATCCCGCATAACTTGCACCTGCGGGCTATCGCCAAACTTCGCCTTGTAGGCAGCTTTGCGGTCCTTCCCTGCTATAGGCGTTGTGGGGTCTAGCTGGTATGGGCGGTATCTGACTTTTGTAATCACGCTTGGCCGCAGTGCCATCGCTTTTTCTAATTCCCGTTTACCCACAAAGCACCAAGGGCACACAACATCTATGATAACATCAACTTCCATACTAAAAACTTTCCTTTAAGATACCACGCACTCTGCATCACTCTATTAGAATTTTCCATTCATTGTTGAAGACTAACCGACTATATAAATCAAGCGCTTTTTTACTGGCTTCAAAATGCGGCTCGGGAATCGAATTCATATTATGCCATGCCCACGCTTCGTGCTTGTCAGGTTCTTTAATCTCAGGTTCCCCGTCATAGTCCTTACAGAAAAATATAACTGAAAGGCTATGGGTATTTTCACTGAAAAATGTTTCCAGATTATTGGTAATGCCAAGTATCTTGACACTTTGGAGCTTTAATCCCGTTTCTTCAAAAACCTCACGCACCGCACAGTCTGTTAATTTTTCACCAACATCGACCGCACCGCCAGGAATTGAAAATTGCCCAAGTCCATGACGAGATTTTCTTTTGCCCATCAAAATTTCTTTGCGGTGATTCAGGATAATAACACCAACGCCGACGTTAATATTTCCCCTTACGCTATTATTTTCCAAAGTATAACCCCTGCAAATTTACCAAAATGTGACGCCCCCATATGCATGAGATTATGTTCTATCTTACTAGGCTTGAAAGACCCATAATACAGCACACTAGACGAAAGAAAAATACCAGAATTAACGAGTCCCATAATCCCAAAAAACCACAGCATACCAAAAAACTGTAAATCGCTGTTGGCAATAACAACAACCATAAGCACATGCAACAATAGGCTTGTGGAAAACACAGCCAACGCCGCTAGTTTCAGCACCACATATTTCCACACCTGCTGAGAAATCGCATGGATAAAAGCTTGAAACGAGAGGAAAATGGCCACTTGCTCAGCGGAAAAACCTTTGCCGATCAAAACATAGGGAAGGTAAATATACCAAAATGTAAAAACCATCAGATCAAAAACAAATAACGTCAACATGGATAACGTCTTCCATGTCACTAAGCTGATCATATCATCGGGATGGTAGTGTGACAGCAGATTTAAATCAGACCTGAACCAGATGCGAGTATAATAGATTAACATCGCAAATACTAAGGATGTAAACACCCCTGAAATAACCTTGTCTGTGGCAGTGCCAGCCATTAACGCCCCGAAGAAAAAACCGAGCGCAATGCCAAAGACCTTCAAGGTATTATAGTTTTTAAGTTGATTGAGCCTGTTCTCATGCCCAGTGGCATCATTTGAAAGAAACAAACACATGACTTCACACCAAGCTGTCGTCAACCCCAGTGAAATGGCAAAACCATAAAAAACAACATACCAAGGCAATACAGTAAAATAAGCAATCGTCGTTACTAAGACCATTGCAATGAATAAAAGCAAAAATATTGACAGGCCACCCCGAAGCCTTTCGCGCAACCTTTGGGAACAAATCGCCAGAACAAGAAACGTGACAGCACTAAAGCCAACCAGCGACAAACCATTCACGATATGGATATTACTAGGAAACATCAACGGCGCACTAATCAGAAGCCAAATATTAATATAGCGCAAAATCAAAACAATAATATTGTGGGGATGCTTATTCCAATATTTTAACAAGGGCATAAAACCTATATTCCTAAATAGCCTTTGCGGCTTTTTTGAACACGTATAGCCATTGCCCTATGCTGTGTTTTTATGATTGAGTAAACAAATTTTAGCCACACTTGATTTATTTTCAAAGCTTTTACTTGACCTAACGTGCGATGTGACGAAAATAGCGCCATGTTAAACATGAAGCACATTTCCCAAAACACGAATGCCCTAACCGACAGCTATGGGCGGCGTATTACGTATTTACGGCTTTCTGTAACCGATAGGTGTGATCTGCGGTGCCGTTACTGTATGGCTGAAAATATGGCTTTTTTGCCCAAGAAGGATGTTTTAAGTCTTGAAGAAATGCTCTCACTATCCGAAGCTTTCATGCGGCACGGGGTCAGGCGCATTCGCCTAACTGGCGGCGAACCGTTGGTGCGCCGTGATATTATGGTGTTGATTAATGCTTTAGGCGGCCATGTGAGGGCAGGCAATTTAGATGAAATAACCTTAACGACGAACGGCACACAGTTAGAACGTTATGCATCTGAGCTGTATGAGGCAGGTATGCGTCGCATCAATGTATCACTTGACAGCCTGAACGCTCAGACATTCGCCAGCATTAGCAGGCGCAATAAATTGCAGGATGTCTTAAACGGTATCGAAGCGGCTAAAGCAGTTGGTTTACAGATTAAAATAAATATGGTGGCCATGAAGGGTACCAATGATCAAGAAGCCCTTGAAATGCTGGATTGGTGTATTGAAGGGGGTTATGACCTAACCATGATTGAAACCATGCCGATGGGGGATGTCAGTGATGACCGGGCCGATGTTTACATTCCCCTTGATAGCATAGTCAAGACACTGAAAACGCGGTTTAACCTTATCCCCAGCCTTCATAAAACTGGCGGTCCAGCGCGTTACTTTGAAGTGGCTGGCAGGGATATAAAACTAGGTCTGATCACGCCACTGAGCAATAATTTTTGCGATGGTTGCAACCGGGTCCGTGTGACATGTACAGGCCGCATCTATATGTGCCTAGGTCAAGATGATCACTTGGACTTGCGCCCTGCCCTGCAAAGTGAAAATGCATCCTATGAGCTGGATGCGTTGCTGCAAAAATCGATGCGGTTAAAACCGCTTGGGCATGATTTTGCTGCTTTTGATCATGAAATAGCGGGCAAAGTCAACCGCCATATGAGTGTAACTGGCGGCTAGAGAGCTCATAAGAGAGCCAATACTAGCCACTGTGTGAAAACGTTGCTTTGATGCGCTTTCCTAATATAATAGGTGCGAATTAGAGGTGTACGGGATGAAAATAGCAATTATAGCAAGTGAATATGGTAGTGCAGGCAATGCTGCCAAGCAGCTAAAAAACCAAATAAAAGCCGTAAGTACCCGTGAAGCCGATGTCATTGTTGCGCTGGGCGGTGATGGGTTTATGCTGCAAACGCTGCATACCTATATGAAACGCGGTGTACCAATTTTTGGAATGAATAAAGGCACCATTGGTTTTTTAATGAATGACTTTTCAAAGACCAAACTTCTAAGCCGCATTGAAGCTGCCGAAACTTTAACCATGCATCCACTGCGGATGACTGCGACGACAAATGATGGCGAAGAACATCACTATCTTGCTGTGAATGAGGTCTCATTGCTGCGGGAAACACGCCAGGCCGCTAAAATTCAAGTCACTGTTGATGGCAAAGAACGGCTTAATGAGCTTATCGGTGATGGTATTTTAGTCGCCACCCCCGCAGGAAGCACAGCTTATAATTTATCGGCCCACGGACCCATTATTCCACTGGGTACGGACCTGCTGGCGCTTACACCGCTTTCCCCCTTTAGGCCGCGGCGGTGGCGCGGTGCTTTAATTCCAAACAATGTTAAAGTTTCACTCCGCATTCATGAACCACAAAAACGCCCTGTATCGGCGGTGGCGGACATGCATGAAGTACGGGATGTTCGCAAAGTCGTCATCGAAGAAGCCAGTGATGTGACTATCACACTATTATTTGACCCTGAGCATAACCTAGAAGAACGAATTTTTACTGAGCAATTCATGAGCTAGAATTGGATGTATATTGGTTTTAACCGTTACCCTCAAAGGAATTGCAAAAGCGATAGCCGACTGAGCGCCCCTATGGCTTGGTAAGATGCCTCCAGTGCGACTTGATCATTATTCAAGCGTGTAACCGCCTCGGCGATATCGACGTCTTCCATATCTGAAATAAATGTTTCCAAAAACACTTTGGTATCTTTATGCTGATCGTCCACGACTTCCAAGCGCTCAAATGCTAGACCATTTTGTACTTGTTCTTGGCGCATACCATCTAGGACATTGGTAATTGTGCTAAGCTCACCTTGAATATAGGAAAACTGCGTTGGGTCCAAATTATCAGCAAGGGGGCCTGAACCACCCGTATGAAAATTATAGAGATCCGACAGCAGTTGAAAAACGTCTGCCGCGATATCATCAGCCAATAGACCAAATTCCAAGTCAACACCATCTGCGATGCGTGCTTCAAAGGCTATATTACCGTTATCAAAGGCATCGGCCACAGTAGGTAGCGCCGCGAGATCAGCTAAACTGTTTACGGTTATAGGCTGTGTGCCTGTCTTGGCACCAGAAAACAAGAAGGTGCCATCAAAATTAGTATTTAAACTATTGGCGATAAATTTAAACGTTTGTTCCATCATTTCAGGCAAACCTTCGGCCTGATTATTAGCGATAGCTGTCTGCATATTTTCTTGCAAAGCTTCAACAGCACTTATCATGCCGCTGATTTGCACGTCGTTAGCATCCAGCTTACCGCTGATCGTATCAATCGTGCGCTCGTATGTTTCTACGCGGGATTTAAAGGACTTGGCACCAAGCACTGTCCCCGTATTGCCAGCTAAACCTGCATAGTCATCAGACTTTTTGCCCGATGTAATCTGTCGCTGCCCTTCAAAGACCCGGTTTTGATTTTGCATCAACCCGTTAATCAATAAAGCCTGCTGTCCAAAACTTGATACTCTTACCATTATTCTTCTCCTAGCAGCGACATGTTACACTGCATTTAACAAACTATCGTATAGTTCCTGTACACTTGATAAAATCCGCGCGGCAGCATTATAAGCATTTTGATAGACAATAAGATTTGCCAATTCTTCATCTAAATTCACACCAGACACATCCGAAACCCTTTGGAATAATTCTGTGTGCAAAGCAGCGTTATCAGCTTCCAAGCTTTCCGCGCGTGCTGCCATCAGACCAGCATTACCCAGAAAACGTGCTACATACTGGGTTAGTGTAAGATTACTGCCTTTAATTTCCCCTGCTTCATTAAAATCAACCAATGCAGTTTCTAGGTCTTGCAACGCCAAGGCCCCGCGCTGGTCCCCTGCTGTAATACCCGTTCCACCGATACCTGCTGTCGTGTCATAAGCGCTTAATGCCATCAGGCTGGGGTCGCCTAAAATAAGCTCATCAACCTGAATATCAGCAACAGCTTGCGCCCGTAGGCTTGGTGCTAAACCAAACGCCTGACCAAACGAAAGCCCTGTACTTGCGAGTTCGGTACTGTCTGTCGTTATATCAAAATAATAGCCTTCGTTGGTAGCATTTGCGCTCCATTGTAATTCACCGTCACCTGAAAAACTAAACGCAAAATACGCCCCCATTCCTGAAACGCTGTTCAGTTCTGTCACCATATCATCGAAGGTGGTGGTTGTGGATGAATCGACTGTCACAGTCGAGACTTCCTTGCCCGACATATCCCGCACGGTGAAATTCATTGTTCCC
>JABABO010000161.1 GCA_014238195.1 Kordiimonadaceae bacterium
ACTTTGCGAATAATAAGATCATTATTTATTGGTCTCGCTATAGAATGAATAAACACCAAGAAAGTAATGTCCATGTTCAACAGCCCAAACCCCGAGACATATGACCTACTGATGGCTCGCCGGTCTGTGAAAGCCCGTGACATGGCTGGCCCTGGTCCAGATGATAAAGATATAAAAAAAATAGTATCTGCGGCTTGCCGCGTACCTGACCACGGTAAATTAGCCCCGTGGCGATACATTGTCCTAAAAGGGGGTGAGCGTGAAACTTTGGGCCGCTTAATCAGTGAAGCGCTGATCATGGAAGGACAAGCCAAAGAAAAAACCGCTGATAAAATGGCTGGATACGCAACACAAGGTCCCGTTTTGGTGGTCGCCGTCTATAGCCCATCAGATAAAAAAGCTATCCCAGAATGGGAACAACAGCTTTCTATGGGGGCTGTGTGCCAAAATATGCTGATTGCAGCAACGGCACTTGGTTACGCTTCCCAGTGGTTGACGGGCTGGGCGGCTTTTAGCCCCACCGTGCGCCAAGGCTTAAAAATGACGTCAAATGAACGCATTGCTGGCTTGATGTTTTTTGGGAACCATGATGGTGATAAACCCCTTAGCGAGCGCGAGCGCCCAGACACAGACAGCAAAATCATATGGGGTTTCCCCCACACGGGATGATTATAAAACATGCCCATTTCAAAACAGTATCATGCAGCACCGATTTTTAACGAACTCGGCGAGGGATTCGCTGATCAGGTTACTGCAGCCTTATATCCTAATCACACGATCCGCTTTAGGAATGATCGTGCCGCCACTGAGATCGGTTTAGGCACCCTAACAGATCAAGAGTGGGCGGGTTATTTCGCGAATTTTAAAGCCATGCCAGATAATTTGCCCATCCCGCTCGCGCAGCGCTATCACGGGCATCAATTTCGCACCTATAATCCTGATCTTGGCGATGGGCGAGGCTTTTTATACGCCCAGCTTAGGGACAATCAGCAGCGAATCATTGATCTAACAACGAAAGGAAGTGGCACAACCCCTTACAGCCGCGCAGGGGATGGCAAGCTAACCCTAAAAGGCGGTGTGCGTGAAATTCTGGCCAGTGAAATGCTAGAAGCCTTAGGCACCAACACATCTCGCACGTTATCAATCATTGAAACGGGGGAAAAGCTTTACCGCACTGACGAACCATCCCCCACACGTTCGGCTGTGATGGTGCGCATGACCCACAGCAATATCCGTATCGGAACATTCCAGCGCCACGCATATCACAGTGACCGCGAACGGCTAGAAAAGCTTACGCACTATTGCCTAAAACATTATTATAACGCTGGCACTAATGGCACCGCCGCTGACTGCACTTTGCGATTATTAGGGCTGGTGTCCGAACGTGTCGCCAATCAAGCAGCCGACTTGATGGTCGCAGGATTTGTCCACGGTGTCTTGAACACTGATAATATCTGTATAACGGGAGAGATTTTTGATTTCGGCCCGTGGCGGTTCCTACCACACATGGACTTGTCCTTTACCGCCGCTTATTTTGACGAAACCAAGCTTTATGCCTATGGCCGCCAGCCCGCAGCTTTGCATTGGAATATTTATCAGCTTGGCGGGGCACTGGCTGATATTGCGGATGAAAAGGCTGTCAAATCTGTGCTAGAGGATTTTCCACGCCAGTATTTCGTGAAACTGCGCCAAAAACTACTGGCACGTCTTGGCTTAAAACCTAAAGGGGATGACGGTGATGATGCGCTTTTGAAAGCCGTGAATGATTTTATGATTGCAGCAGGGGTCCCCTATGAACACTTTTTCTATGACTGGTTTGGCGGCGCGCGGCGCAACAACGATAGCCCCCTTGACGCAGATGTTTATCGCGGCGAACCATTTGAAACATTCCAGTCAGCCATCAGTGATTATAACCCAATGGATAAAAGCTTGCTGGATCATGCTTATTTTCAACGTGGCACCCCATGCACACTGTTGATTGAGGAAGTTGAATCCCTTTGGGCCAGCATCGCGGACGACGACAACTGGCAACCGCTTTATGATAAAATTGAAGACATTCGCATGATGGGCGATGCGCTTAAACTAAGACCCTAAGTATCAGCGAACACCACATCCAAGCAATCAAGGGGTAACAGCACAGACCCATGCCGCCCAGGGTGGTCATGCACGGGGGCGAGTATTGCTAGATCAGCCCATTTTTCATGGTCAGCCGCCGAGGGGTTCATTACACCTGTTTGTACCATCGTGCGGTAGGCAGGGGCAATGGCATGGTATTCCTTCTGCGACAATCCAATAACGCGCTGCCCCCACAGGCTAGCCGCCGCTTGGCCCAATGCACAGGCTTTCACCATTTGATAAAACCCTGTGATAATTTTATCGCCCGCAGCATTCACATCCAAATGCGCGTCGACACGAATACGGGACCCGCAAATGCGGCTAGTTTTCTGAACGCTGATATGCGGATTTGCCAAGGGGGCTTGGTGGGGTATTTGCGTTGTCAGGCGCAAAATTTCTTTTGTATAAAGCTCGCTCATGCACTTCCCATAATAGTATAGACTGCGATTAGCAACTTATTTGATGCAGTATTTTAAGTGTTATCACAAAGGCTTGACTTGAAAATGCCATCAAAAAAGTCCATATTAGTGTTAGCAGTCGGCCCAACCGACCTGCTTTGCGCAGCTTGTCGCACCAAATTTGGGTAATCCGACCCTTAAGGTGTGCTGCAAACGGGGGGGTAAAACCCTCAATATGAAAGGAAATACCATGGATGCCGTACTTGACGAGGCTGGTCAAAGCCCTGAACTGAAGGCGCGTGACAACAATGCTGGTACAACCAGCGAACCTCATACCAGCCGATCACCCAGCAATCGCCCCTCACGCTGCGAGGCCGAAGCCGCCGTTCGCACACTTATTCGGTGGGCAGGGGATGACCCAACCCGCGAAGGTTTGCTGGATACCCCAAAGCGCGTTGCCAAGGCTTATGAAGAATTTTTTGCTGGCTATAACGATGACCCAGAAGCCATACTTTCCCGCACCTTTGAAGAGGTTGAAGGGTACGATGATATGGTTGTGTTGCGCGATATTCGCTTAGACAGCCACTGTGAACATCATATGGTGCCCATCGCAGGCACTGTGCATATTGCCTATATGCCAGATGGAAAAGTCGTGGGGATCAGTAAATTAGCCCGCGTGATTGAAATTTTTGCCCGCCGTCTGCAAACGCAGGAAACCATGACCGCACAAATCGCGGATGCCATAGAAAAAGTGCTCAAACCCAAAGGGGTAGCGATTGTGGTTGATGCTGCGCATCAGTGTATGACCACGCGCGGTGTTAAAAAGCCAGAGGTCTATACCCTGACCCGTCAGTTCCGTGGCTGCTTCAAGGAAGCCCGCTATGAACGCCAGTTCTGGGACCTCGTTAAAGGTTGAGATAAGCCTTTGTTACGGTTCAACTTATCCCTAATGACTGAATGAAAGAGTGATATGACAGCGACCATTACCGACCGCCATAGTATTACGGACAAAGCCATGATCGAAGAAGGGGACACTTTCGCCCCAAAATTTAACGACCAAGGCTTAATCCCCGTTGTTACGACCTGCTTTGAAAGCGGCATGGTTTTGATGCAAGCTTGGATGAACGCAGAAGCTATTGAGCGCACTCTCGCCATCGGCGAAGCCCATTATTTCAGCCGCAGCAGACAAGTACTGTGGCACAAGGGCCAAACATCGGGGGAAGTGCAAATTGTGGAAGCCCTACGTACTGACTGCGATCAAGATGCCCTGTGGATGGAAGTCAAGCAATTGGGCGGTGGTTGCTGCCACACCAAACGGGCTACCTGTTTTTACCGTGATATTGTGCAGGGCGATGCGATACTGAAGCTTAAAAAAGTCTGACATAGTAAATCAGACTGCACCCATTCCCAAAACGTCCCAACCAATCAGCGATAAATAATATCTTCAAATCATTTCAGTCGTAGAATATCTGAGAGAACATCTTCTGTATGCTCCCCCAATTCTGGCGGGGCTGTTTTGGAACCGATTTTGCTTTTGCTCATCACAATCGGGGTGCGCACAGTTGGCACAGACCCCAGTGAAGGGTGCGGTAAATCTTGTCGCAGTCCCCTAGCCTTCACGTGTGGATCGTCAAACACAGCCTCAAGATCATTAATCGGGCCATGCGGTATATTGGCTGCTTTCAAAAGCCCTATCCAGTGCGATGTTGTCTTAGACTTGAAAACATCACTTAAGATTGGCACTAATATTTCGCGGTTTTTAACCCGCAAGGCGTTGGTGACAAAACGCGCATCTTCCCCCAGAACTGATAAGCCAAGAACATCACACAGCTTTTGAAACTGGTGATCATTCCCAACGGCCAAAATAAAATGCCCGTCTTGCGTGGCAAACACTTGGTACGGTACGATATTGGGGTGACTATTCCCTATGCGCCCAGGGGCCTTGCCGCTTGTTAGATAGTTCATTGACTGGTTTGCCATAACAGCTACTTGGCTATCCAAAAGCGCCATATCAATATGCTGACCTTCACCATATAGATCACGGGTGCGCAGCGCTGCTAAAATCGCTGTTGTAGCATACAGACCCGTAAAAATATCAGCAACAGCGACACCCGTTCGCATCGGTTGAGAGCCTTGTAAACTATCTGGTTCCCCCGTCACGCTCATCAGCCCAGACATCCCCTGAATAATATAATCATACCCAGCTTGGGTGGCATATGGCCCCGTTTGACCAAACCCCGTAATAGAACAATAAATCAACTGCGGATTAAGCGCATTCAGGCTTTGATAATCCAAGCCGTAACGCGCAAGGCCGCCAACTTTAAAGTTTTCGACAAGAATGTCTGATTTAAGCGCCAAATCACGAATTAAAGCTTGGCCATCCTCTGTTGCTATATCAATTGTCACTGATTTTTTACCACGGTTCGCGGCCATATAATAAGCAGCATCGGGGCCGTCACAGCCTTCCGCGTCTTTGGCATACGGTGGCCCCCAAGACCGGGTATCATCCCCCGTCTCTGGCTTTTCAATTTTTATAACGTCTGCACCCAAATCCGCCAGCGTTTGTGTGCACCACGGCCCTGCCAGCACGCGGGACAGGTCTAGCACCTTCACGCCTTCCAAGGGGCGACTACCCACAATGGGGCCAAGCTGATTTTGCCCTGACTGTGAAACCATTTTAAAAGAAAGCCTGCAATCCAGTGATGCCGCGCCCTAAAATCAAGGCATGTACATCATGGGTGCCTTCATATGTGTTCACAGTTTCCAAATTGACCATGTGGCGGATAACATGAAATTCATCAGAAATACCATTGCCGCCGTGCATGTCCCGCGCTGTACGGGCAATATCCAACGCCTTGCCGCAGTTGTTGCGCTTCATCAGCGAAATATTCTCGATAGGCAGGTCATCCGCGTCAATCATACGGCCCATCTGCAGTGCCCCCTGCAAGCCCAGCGCAATTTCTGTCACCATATCAGCAAGCTTTTTCTGAATGAGTTGGTTTTTTGCCAGTGGCCGGTCAAATTGTTTACGGTCCATTGTATATTGCCGCGCGGCTTTGTAACAAAACTCCGCCGCACCCATCGCGCCCCAAGCAATGCCATATCGCGCTTTGTTCAGACACCCAAAGGGTCCCGACAGCCCTGATGCGTTTGGCAAAATATTTTCAGCAGGCACAAACACGTTATCCATAACAATTTCGCCAGTTATGGAAGCCCGCAAGCTCATTTTGCCTTCAATTTTAGGCGTCGTGAAGCCTTCCATGCCACGCTCAAGGATAAACCCACGAATTTTACCGTCCAATTTGCCCCAAACAACCGCAATATCAGCGACAGGGCTGTTCGTAATCCACATTTTATTGCCAGTTAGGCGGTAACCGCCATCTACGGCCTCAGCGCGGGTTTTCATCGAAGCGGGGTCTGATCCATGATCAGGTTCGGTTAAGCCAAAACAGCCAATCATTGCCCCACTAGCAAGAGCTGGTAAATACTTACGGCGTTGGTCTTCGCTGCCATAGGTATAAATAGGATGCATCACAAGGGATGACTGCACGCTCATCATCGAGCGATAGCCACTATCCACACGTTCGACTTCACGGGCGATAAGGCCGTAAGCCACATGACTAACGCCCGCGCATCCGTATTCTTCAGGAAGTGTCACCCCAAGCAATCCATGCGACCCAAACAATTTCATCACCTCAGGATCGTAGGTTTCATGACGGTTAGCCTCAAGCACCCTTGGCATCAGTTCCGCATCACAAAAATCGCGAGCACTTTGGGCTATCATGCGCTCTTCTTCACTAAGCTGTTTGGATAGATGAAAAGCATCATCCCACTGAAAAGGCACCATTGTTGCCATTAATTGTCTCCATATTTATCAATTTTCATGCTTATAGCGCATTAAAAGGCGTATTGAAAATGCTATTATGGTATATAATCATTCTAAAAAGGAATATATATGCAACACGTGATTCCATCCTTAACATCGTTAAAATGCTTTCAGGCAACCTATGAACAGGGTCATGTTACAAAAGCAGCTTTAGCTCTTAACATGACCCAAAGTGCTGTAACGCGGCAAATTCAAAAACTGGAATACCATATAGGGGTGGCTTTATTTCGCCGCGTTAAACGACGTTTAGAACCAACGGAGGCCGGGAAGCGCTACCTGCTTGTCGTGGCAGAAACCTTAGGCAAGCTTGAAGCTGAGACATTGGCGATCATGATGCATAAAGCTGGGGGTCGCACCTTGCACCTGCGCATGTATCCTACCTTTGGTGCTCGGTGGCTGATGCCCAAGCTTGGCGAATTTACTGAAAAGCATACTGATCTTCATTTAGATATTACCACAGGCTACACGCCTGTAGATTTCACACAGGAAAATGTTGATATTTCCATCCAACATGGCCTGGGAGATTGGCCGAATGTGACGGCAATTCCTTTAATGCATGAAGATGTTATCGCTGTCTGTGCCCCTGCTGTGATGAAAAATAACACAGCAAATTCAAATGATTATACGAAATTGCATATGCGCTCCCGCCCTTATGCTTGGGATGAGTGGCATCAATCCCAATCCATTGATGCAATTACCACAAAAAATGGCCCAACCTTTGAAAATTACAACATGATGCTAGAAGCCCTATATATTGGTATGGGTGTTGCTATTGTCCCTCAAATGTTTGTGGGAAATGACTTAGCGTCAGGCGCTTTAATTGCCCCCTTTGGCGGCGCAATTCGCAGCGAACGGGCCTATTATATTGCTTTTGAGAGCCGCGCAACACAGCCTAGAAAAATCAAAGCTTTCACAAATTGGATAC
The DNA here is from genome assembly GCA_014238195.1 of Kordiimonadaceae bacterium. Lineage (GTDB taxonomy): Bacteria > Pseudomonadota > Alphaproteobacteria > Sphingomonadales > Kordiimonadaceae > JABABO01. The sequence goes on from JABABO010000161.1 coordinate 7,325, forward strand.
AAAGTCATAGTCAGCTATAGCCAATTGCAGTGAATTTTGATCACCTTATTTGGCTATAAGTATTTATGTCGGTTCGACTTATCAATAAATAATAAGGCTATTATTCATTGGTCTCGCTTTTGTGTCGGTTCGACTTATCAATAAATAATAAGCTCATTATTTATTGGTCTCGCTATATAGCAACCTTAAACCCTAACAAATACTGTTAAAGCTTGACATTCATTCAAAAAGCCATACAAACCGCGCACCGGCCTTGTTGCTCGTGTTTCTGCGCAACAGATATGAGCCGAGAGAGTATTCCGCCATGCTAAGCATGTACAAACCATAACGTAGGTTTGGTCATTCACAGTTTCTGATGGGCATTGGTGTCTATCGGGCGCACTTCACTGACGAAGTGCATCGCGGAATTTACAATGTGTTGGATCAGTACAATACATCATAGACTGCGAATAAGGACAGATAATGGCAAACGAAAGCGTTGCATCATTTGAGATGCTTGGGCTGCACGACACGGTGCTGCGCGCCCTTAAAAAACTAGACTTCGATGAACCAACGGCTATTCAGCGCCGGGCTATTCCAAATATGATGGATGGCCGTGATGTCATGGGTATCGCCCAAACAGGCAGCGGTAAAACGGGGGCATTTTTACTGCCCATCATTGACCGTTTAAGTGCTGAACGCTTACCCCCAAACCCCCATGCCCCTAAAGCGCTGATATTATCTCCAACACGGGAACTGGCAGCGCAAATCGGTACAGCACTGCGCGAGCTTGGTGCTGGATCACGTTTATTTCATACAGTGATTTTTGGCGGCAGCAGTTTCACGCAGCAAATGAAAGCGCTGGAGCGCGGTGTACAGATCGTTATTGCGACACCTGGCCGCTTAATGGACCATCTACGACGCGGTACATTGTTGCTAAATGACGTGCAAACGCTGATTTTAGATGAAGCAGATCGCATGTTAGATATGGGTTTCATTGATGATGTTAAGTTCATTGCGAGTAAGCTTAATCAGCATCAAACGGTCATGTTTTCAGCAACAATGGGACCGCAAATTAGCAAACTCGCTTCCGCAATGCTGGTTGATGAAGTCCGTATTGAAGTGAGCCAAACCAATGCTGTAGCCACAAATGTTGATCACCGTTTGCTAACCGTCGACTGGAAAGACAAGCGTGCATTGCTAAAACACTTACTGCTAGGTGAAGCAGGGAATCGCACAATCGTATTTACGTCTACCAAAAGCATGGCGGATAAAATTTGTGAGGACATTCGCAAAACGGGTATTCAATGTGATGCCATTCACGGTGATAAACCCCAATTTATGCGGGAGAGGATCCTGCGCCGCTTCCGTGCTGATACAATACAGGTTCTTGTCGCAACTGACGTGGCAGCGCGTGGAATTGATGTGCCCGATATCACCCATGTGATTAATTTTGATCTACCGAATGACCCAGAAGCTTATGTCCACCGTGTTGGACGGACTGGTCGTGCGGGTCTACACGGCATAGCCTATTCAATAGCAGTGCATGATGACGGCGGCCTGTTGTTTGCGATCGAGCGCACAATCGGCGAGACCATAGAAATTGATGAAGTACATCCCTTCCACAAAGATATTGTCTTTGACCGTATGTCAGAAAAAAACAAAGGCCGTAGCCGAGGCAAAGGCAAGCCCAAACACAATGTCAGGAACAAAATCAGAGGTAAAAGCAGCAGCAAAACCCACGGAGCTAACAAGGGTAAAACCATAAATAATAGCAAAAGAAAACCTGATAGTAACACCAAGCGCCGGGAGCCCTTAGAAGACCAAGGTGTGGGGATGCGAGATAAGCCAGCGACGCGCGATAAAAATGCATACGCTAAAAGTGCAACAAAGGGCAAAAAACCGCACCGTAAAGGACCAGCACCAGCAGCGCGTGATCATGATGATCTGTCTGAACAGGGCCCAAAAACACAACGTCCCTTTGGCAAGAAAAAAACGGATAGTTCAAAAAAATTAGGGCCAAAGAAAAGCAAACCGTCAGCCAATAAAATATCCCGCGTTAAACCTAAGCATAAAAGAGGGGGAAATAGCCCTTTGAAGCGGACTAAGTAACAGTTTCTCAATGAAAAGTTTTGGCAACTAAACGAGGATAGCACGCTTGGAAAATGGTCCAGAATATGTTGACCATGGTCTACTTCATTTTAAACAGAGAGTTCAGAGGCAATTTGCTTGATCCGTTTATCCATCGAAAATAACCCATTGGCGCGCATGGGGCTTAGGTGGCTGGAAAGGCCGAGTGTATCAAGGATGGCTTTTGCGTCAATACCACTAATTTCAGCGGGGGTTTTGCCAGAATAAATAAGCAACATTAAAGCAACTAACCCTTTGACAATAAAAGCATCGCTATCACCGCGCAGGTGCAAGGCCCCATCCTTAATTTCTGGTACCAGCCACACTTGGCTTTGGCAGCCACGCACTTTAAAAGGCTCAGTCATTTCACTCGCACTCAGGGCAGGTAATTTACGGCCAAGATCGATCAAATAACGGTAGCGTTCTTCCCAGTCGTCAATAAATTCAAAAGTATCGATAACTTCTTGTAGGTCCGTACCGTTTAATTGCATCTGTTTACCTATCGCAACTTGCTTTAACCTTAGCCATATTGCCACTGGCTTTATCTTTTTTTTTCTGTAGCTATAGCCAATTGCGGTGAATATTGATCACCTTATTTGGCTATTAGTCTTTGTGTCGGTTCGACTTATCAATAAATAATGAAATCATTATTCATTGGTCTCGCTATAAAGCAGGTCCTAAGCTATCATAAGCCAAAAGCAAAGCAAAAATATAAAAAGACCCTCGCAAAGTGATTGCGGGGGTCAAGTCCGAGTGCTGTCGTGCTATTATAGCCAATTGCGGTGAATATTGATCACCTCATTTGGCTATAAGTCTTTATTTCGGTTCGACTTATCAATAAATAATGAAATCATTATTCATTGGTCTCGCTATAGAGAAGCATCATTATATCGTTGTTATAAAGCGCTAGTCTTCTAAGGCTTTTAGTTCGCGCTCCAATTTAAAGCGTTTACTGGTCATATAGGCTTCCATATCGCGGGTGCGTTTCTCTATGTCATGAAAACGGCGGTGCATATCGCTGGCGCTATAATCAGGGGCCTTGCGGGTTTCGCGCCAGAACTGCTCTTCTTGTTCATCCTCATAGAGATCATAGGGTTTTTTATCAAGCGCAAAGCCAAGAATAAAATACCCGATAAAGATCAACCAATTAAACGGCGTAAACATACCAAGCACGGTAAGAACCCGTACGATATTCGCGCAGATGCCAAAATAATCGGCAATGCCTGCACAAACCCCCATCATTTTGCCGTCTTGCGGAATGCGGTAAAGCCGGGTTGGGCTTGTGGCAAAACTACTGCGGTTCGTCTCATCCTTAGTGTGATCGCGGTGTTGTTTGCTAGAGGTCATGGTGACGGCTCCTCCAGTCTGGGACTTCGTTATCTAATATACGCTCCATATTCCGCAGACGCTCCTCCAATTTATCAGCCGACCGGTAAAGATCACCTAGGTTTGCCTCATCCTCAGGAGTTAATGTTTTCATTTCTTTCCACTTGGTAATATAATGGAAAACGATCCAAAGCGGGACCACAATCGTGATCAGTAGGATAAAAACTACATCCATAATCAGTTTCCTTTGTTTTTTATTCAGCGTTTCTGGATCAATTTACCTTACTTACTTTTTTGCGCGTCTGTATTTTCTGGTTCGCCTTTTGCGGGCGCCACTTTTGCTTTGAGCTGCGCCAATTCACTTTCGATATCTTCATCGGCTTCTAAGCTGCCAATTTCTTCCGCCAATGTTTGGCCTTTCCCTAGATCATAGGCTTCTGCTTCCCCTTCAAGGCGGTCTAAGCGGTGCTCCACTTTTTCAAAACGATCAAAAGCGTCTTGGATACGATTATCATACAAGTTTTTACGAACTTTTACTTGGCCGACGGCCGTTTTATGACGTGCCTGTATCGCTGCTTTTTTGGCCTTTGCTTCGCGTAATTTCGCGTCTAATTTCAAGACATCATCTTCATGACGGCCTAAAGCATCATGCAAGGCTTGTAATTCGTCCTGTAAATGCTCCTGCATCTCAGCGACTTTGGCTTTTTCAACCAAAGCACCCTTGGCAAGGTCGTCGCGGCCTTTTGAAATGGCAAGCTCAGCTTTCTTTTCCCAGTCAGCTTGCACGCTCGCCAATTTTTTAACACGGCGTTGCAAATCTTTCTGATCAGCTATGGTCTTAGCAGCACTAGAGCGCACCTCAACCAATGTATCTTCCATTTCCTGAATGACCATGCGGATGATTTTGTCTGGGTCCTCAGCTTTATCAAGGATTGCGTTGATATTGCTGTTTATAATGTCTGACATGCGGGAGAAGATACCCATTTTATTTCCTTTCAGTTGCGTCCTCGCGAGACGTGACCGGGTTTTACGGCCATTTTTGTTATTACCAGCTTATGCTGCGTTATTATTGTTTCCCTAAGCTTGGGCAAGCGTAACTCATGTGTCTTTAACTATATAATTAATGGGACTGATTGACATGCCTTGCTGAACGGTCGTCGCTCCGCAATCGGCTTTCAATCCCAATAAATTGATTCCTAAATTGGCCTTGGCTTTTCGCTGCCGATCCAAAGATTGCAACAAGGCCATCAAGCTCGCGGGTGGTCTGAACCGTTGCGCTTAAAGCTGTTGAAAGTTGCATTAAATTAGTCATCACTTGGTTTCCCTTATATAATTTATAGGTCGTTTTATCGCTATCGTCGTGTGCGGCATTCGCCGTCGTTTTGTATTGGCTAAGATTTATTTTTATTATTTCTTGCCTATGGTGCTTGTTTTGCAGGCCCCGTGCCAACTTTTATAAAATCTATAAGCCATTGATTATATTATGATTTAATTTTTTTAATATATGATTTAGCGATAATTACTAAAAAATATTGCTAATATTTAGTATTTTTTGCTAATATTATCCAATGCAGTCGCAAACAGATCACATATTAGGGTCCGACCCAACTTTTCTTGATGTCATGGACCATGTCAGCCAAGCCGCACCGCTTGATCGTCCCCTTCTGGTGATTGGTGAACGTGGCACAGGCAAGGAAATGATCGCCGCACGCTTGCATTATCTTTCCAACCGATGGAACCAACATTTTCAAAAAATGAATTGTGCAGCACTGCCTGACACTTTGCTGGAAAGCGAACTTTTTGGCTATGAAGCTGGGGCTTTTACAGGGGCGCAAAAGCAGCGTATTGGCCGTTTTGAAACGGCAGATAACGGCAGTCTTTTTTTGGATGAGATTGGTACAATGAGCATGGCAGCGCAAGAAAAGCTCTTGCGGGTCATCGAATATGGGGAATTTGAGCGGGTCGGTGGTTCAAAGTCCATTCAGACCGATACCCGAATCATCGCAGCCACCAACGCTGATCTGCCGAGTCTGGCAGCGGCAGGAAATTTCCGAGCCGACCTGATGGATCGACTGAGTTTCGATGTCATCACCATACCGCCGTTGCGGCATCGCGAGGATGACATTCTCAGACTGGCCGAACATTTCGCCAGGCGTATGGCCAGTGAACTGTCCCACGAGCTTTTTCCCGGCTTTTCCAAGACCGCAGAGCAATCA